>JAFXNX010000292.1 GCA_017529175.1 Clostridia bacterium | reverse complement strand
TTTCATTACCGCCCGCTCCATAACGTCTATATCGTTCCGTGATGATATTGCAGCTTTTCAGTGTAAGATTCAGACTCAGCCCATTCGTTCGTCATCTGTCTGCTGTCGCCCATTCTTTCTTCATTTATGATGCGTGAGATCGGCGCTTTTGCGTCTGCTGCGCGCTTCGGTTTTCCGGGCGGATCAAAGGTGTACCGACCAGCCGGAGTCGATCTTTTCGTGCACTTTCTTGAGCGTTTCGACGTCGAGTTTCGGCCAATCGTTCACCTTTTGCGCCTTGTCGGTGATAAGATGCGCCTTTTCCGCGCAGAGCGCCATCGGCGTGTCCGCGAGAGAATCAGAATAAAAGTTCTCAATCTCCGGGAAGCCCCGGTCGAAGATATACGCCGCTTTTTCCCGCGCGTACATCAGGTTGTCGACGAACACGCCGACCTCCCGGTCGTAGTCGGACGCCATACAGTTCACGCCGAGCCGTTTGGCGATCGGCTCGATGATGCACTTCGGAGAGGCGCTGATGATGAGATCGTCGGGCTTTTTCTGGGCGAGATACCAGGCGGAGACGCGTTTTTCGTGCTTGTCCCAGAATTTTTCGATCTGTTCGTCGAAATCGTCGACCTTGCAGAGAAAACTGAAAAACGTGCGTTCCATCACATAGCGCGGCACCTTGCCGAGCTTGTGCCCGATCATACTTTTGAGGGCCTTCGGGAAAAACGTGAACCACAAAGAGGGGTGTCTGTTCATGCACCAAAGCGCAAAACTGATGGCGCAATCCGGGTAATAGATCGTGCCGTCAAAATCATATACGTTCATATTCTTACCTTCAGCCAAACGCTTCTCACTTAACGTCGAACACGGCGTCGAGCCCGGTGATATTCAGGACCTCTTTGAAGCTCGGACCGACGTTAAACAGTTCCATCGCGCCGTTTTTCGCCTTCATGCTCTTGTAAGTGTTGAGCAGGACGCGAAGACCCGCGGACGAAACGAAGTCGCACCCCGCGAAATCGAGAGACAGAGCGTCTGTCTCCGGGATGCTCTTATCGAGCAGGTCTTTGAGTTCGGGCGCGGTCGTCGTGTTGAGTTCTCCCTCCAGAGCCACCGCGAGGGCGGAGCCTTCTTTTTTTGTCGTCAGATTCAGTGCCATTTTATCATTCCTCCTGTTAATTGATCTGAAGCATCATATACAATACGGATCGCGTTTGCCGCCGGACGTCAACCGTTCAGGCGTCTGAAGTTTTCGGCGTTGGATCTGTAAAGATTTTTGAATACTTTATAGTTGCGCTCGTAAACGGCTTTATTCCCCGGATCGGGATAATAGGTTTGACTGACTTTCACAAGACGGCGGGAAACGTCCTTCACGTCCTCTCCGGTCAGTCCCGCCGCGACGACGATCGCGCATCCCATTGCGCCGACCTCCTGAGCGTTATCGACTGTCTCTATCGTTCTGCCCGTAATGTCGGCAAGTATCTGGCAGGTAACCCTTAATCTTCATTCGCTCTGCATTGTAAGCTGCCTTTTCTTTATTAATGGCCTGCTTCTTTACGTTTCTTTCAAATGCTTTTACTTTCACGACTTTCCCTCCTTATTTCTAGTCGCTCTCCACAATGATGTTAAACTCAGATAATGCACTGTCATCAGCACTTAAGGTAGGCTCGTCGATGATTGTATCAGCATAATGATATACATTAACCGTATAAGTTCCTTTGGCAACATATGTAAGTGTTGCTGTCATGGAGTTTTTATCCTCTACTTTTTTACCTGCAGTAAACTCTACTGCCGTTCCGTCTTCGTATGTTACTGTTCCCCAGACATTGCCTTCGCCAGTCCAAGTTACAGTAAATACTTGATTTGATGTTTCCTCTAAATCAAAGGTATATGTCTCAACTGTTGCATCATCTTCAGTTGCCGATGATGTAGCTGTTACATTCGTTACATTTAGGTCTTGTGGAACAATATTGATTGTCCACTTACCTGCGATAGCGTATTGCAAGTATGTATCTATAGAACCATTTGCAGCTACCATTCTATAAGTAGTTTTATCTGGCGCTGTTAGTATCGCAGTAATATCGCTATCTTCAATATTAGTAGCATCATATTCAACCTTGAAATCAATATCATAAGTAGGCTGTGCAACATTAATCATATATGCTTGTGAATATGATGATATTTGTTCTGCTTCTGATGAATAAAATGCTTTATTCAAATCTATTTCATCATTAACTTCATCCTTAGTTACGTTGTAGTACCTAAAGAACCCTGCGTTAGCCACATAATAGTATCCAC
>JAFXNX010000291.1 GCA_017529175.1 Clostridia bacterium | reverse complement strand
TCCTCGCTCTCGTGTTTTATCTCCACTATGAAGCACCGCCCGAAGAACAGAACTTTCCGATGGTAATGGAAATGATACGAGCCGGTGAAGTTCGTGAAGCTCTGCTTTCTACGGCAAGACGCCATAATGATCTTGAATTAAAATCAGAGACTCTCATTAAAACGATCAAATCGATTATTGCGAATAAAGTGCAGGGTAGCAATGAGACGCCGCGAAATGACACGGTGCTGTCTCTTGCTCCCGTCTTAAAGAAAGCGGCAAAAGAGTACGGATACACCTATGTCAACTCGTTTTACCGTTTTTACAGAGTTGAAAAAACGACTTCGAATTCTCATATTCTGACGGTGGAAATGGATACGGGACGATGCGGCAACGAGCTGAATGTTGAATTGGCTCTTATTGGAGCAGGATTTAAAACAGTTTTAGATAGAGTCTCATTTGCTCCGGGTAGTCAAGACGAAGTGAAAAACGTTGTTTTCAGCTATTTTGAAGCGATAAAGAGTATTGAGACCGGAGCTCTTGATCAGCTTGACAGGTATTTCCCGAAGAGCCCTGCCTATTATATGAAAATGCTGAGTAAAGATACGGTTTAACGACGCTGATCGGAATGAGCGTTTTGGATCATATTCTTCCGAGTGTATCGGCGTCGAAGCCCTGCTCAGATGGAATCACTCGATGTACGGAACGCTTTACCCGCCTATCGTCATAAAACTCGCGGAAGAGGGAGGCTTCCTGCCGGAGCTTGAGGAGGCGGTGCTTCTTCGCGCTATGCAGGACCGTGCGGCGCTTCTCGAGCGTTTCGGCGCGGATATAAAACTCTCCGTAAACGTCACCGGTAAAACCATAGTAACGCAAAGGTATCTGCAGTTCTGCCAACGCCTTGACGCGAAAGAGTCTTTCGCGGGCAAGAACATTTGCCTTGAAGTGACGGAGCAGGCGGCGATATCCTTCAACGACGACACCGTAAAAGCGCTGCGCGCTCTGAGGGAACTCGGATTTGCTCTTGCGATCGACGATTTCTCCATGGGTCAGACGTCGCTGCACTATCTTAAGGAAAATCTGTTCGACTGCGTCAAGATCGACGGTTCTCTCGTAAAAGGACTTCTCACTCACAGCAACTGCCGCGAGATCATCACGTCTATCACCCGCCTTGCCGCAAGTCTTGATATGACCGTTCTCGCCGAATACGTCGAGACGGAGCGCCATCGCGAAGCGCTCCACGAGATAGGGTGCGACTGCTATCAGGGATATCTCTACTCGCCCGCCGTCTATCTGTCGGATGAGGCGGAGAAAAAATAATATCGTTTAAGGATCAGACGCTATGGAGCTCGGAAGATTTGACGGACGCCGCGTGAGGATCGTCAGCGCCGACGGCGAAGTGTACGAGGGCTTGGCGTACCACAACAACGCAGATTATAATTATCACGAATTCGGAAGCTATGAGGAAGGTCTTGAAATATCGAACTGCCTGTTTTACAGAAGCGATATAAAAGAGATAGAAGAGATAGAGGAGTTCTCCGCTCCTTACGGCAGGATCGAGGAGACTGTACTTGAGGACGGCGCGGATATGGCCCTCGAAGCGCTCGAGTGCGACGGTGATGACGACACGGCCTGCCGTATGATCGCGTGTATCGCCGCTTATCTCAAGGACGGGCGCGACTTTCCGGACAGGGAAGAGATCGTCTCTGCGGTAAAAGACCTTCTGCTGTATTCCGACAGCGAAAGGATAAAAGACGCCGCGAGAGCAGTGATTAAATAGTGATTAAATTATTAGGATAACGGCAAAAATCTGCGCCGCCCCGAGAAGCCGAGGCGGCGCATTTTTGCATTTATTCTTTTTATCAATGATATCCTGTAAACGTTGAGGCGATCCACGTCACCGGATCGACGCAGGTGTCGGTATTCGCAGGGAAGTTCAACATACCGTTTACAGCACCGGAACCGGGTGTGCCGTAGTACGGGTTTTCGATAAGATTCGGGTCGTCGTGATACTTGGACCAGAGTTCTTCGTATATCTGTTTGTACTTCGCGCGGGATGCGCCGTCTCCGTTCACCCAGTCGCGCTCATACGTCGCGGAGAGTCCGAGGAAGTCGAGCGATACCATAGCGGTATTGCATTTTGCTCTCTGGCTCCCTTCCTTCGCTTCATCTCTCGCAGAAACCATAAGGTCGCGCATCTCATAATAGTGCTCTGCGAAATAATCCTTGTTATAATACTCCCAGAAATAGTCGAAGTTGTTCGTCCCGCAGCCGTTGATGTCGGCGGCGTGGTTCGACATATACAGATATTGCCTGACGTTCTCCCAGCCGTCTCCGAAGACGATGCGCAGATATTCATCCATGTGCGCCTGATACTCTTCCTCGCTCATACCGGGATCCCAGAGCGTCTTGCATGCGAGATATACGCGCATGAACTCGAAGTTGTAGTCCATCCAGAACCAGTTGAATCCTTCGAGATACAGGCCTTTGACGCCGAGCTCGGAAAGATACTTGAGGTCATCCCAGAAATTGAAGAGGTTCGGCGATGGGGACGCAAAGTGGAAATAAACGGGCATATAGTACCAGAACCATATGTTGTCTGTCAGCTCGAGCCAGCCCTTCAGCATATCCATATACATACCGTTGTTGCTGGGCACCGGCTCTCCGCCGTACTCGGTAAGCTCGGGAAGCTCGGTATTGCCGCCCGCCGCTTCGCATTCCTCGGGGTGACGGAGCAGGTGGTTGTTGCATCCGACGTTGCAGAAGCAGATCGTGATGCGCGGATCGGGCTTCGTCGACTTCGGGACGGGCTGCGTTCCGAAATAAACGAGGGTGTATATCTGGAGCTCCGGATAGTCGCCGCAGATTTTTTCCGCAACTCTGTTAGAGAGTCTGACAAGCGCTCCCGCGATAGAACCTTCTTCCTCATATACCTTCTTGCACTTTGCACAGGTGCAGAAGCCTGCGTTGTCGTTTGCGGAGACAGGGACGTGCGTGAAGTCGTATCCTAAGGTCAGACCGTAATCATTCACGTAGTAATCTATGAGGTGATAGTTGAAATCTATTATCTTGTTGTAAGTCTCCTCGTCCGTCATACAGGGCTGTCCCGAACCTTCTGTGCGCTGGAGATCCGGATCCTTCCATCGCTCCCAGCCTGCCATTTGAAACATAAACGAGTGCGCGTGAGGATATACCGGCTGAACGCCGCCGCCGTTATAGGGAGTGGACTTCGCGTCGCCGTCGATCCCGTCGAGCTTCAGCTTCGCGTAGTTCTGGCTCGGTCCGTTTGCGCCGATGGAACGGTACTCGAACGCGGGAACTTCCTTGTTGTAAAATCCGACGGGAACGTCAATGAGCTCGCTCTCGTACAGATAGTTGACGTAACCCGTCATATATCTGTAGCCGATCTCGTCTTCAAGAAAATCGTAAGTTCCGTAGAGCGCGCCTCTCATCGTACCGCATGTGAATACGAGGTCGTCGTCCGTCACTTCTATTATAAAGCCCTCTTTGCCGAGTTCCTCGCGGTCTTCATAGTCATACTGATATCTTATCGCAAGACCTTCGTCAAAATCGTTGTCGTAAACGATATTGAGCTTTACGCCGCACGCGTCCTCAATGTTGTCGCGAAGTTCTTCCGCCGCGAACTGCATTGAAGGCAGGTACGCTTCCGAACCGTCCGGAACGCTCTCGGGGCAAACGATAGTGTAGCGCGAAATATTCTTTCCCGCGACCCTTATCTCGCCGACTTTGTACGCGTTATCCGTATTGTTGCCTTCGGCGTTGGCAAGACCGGCGATGATCCGCTTGATCTGAAGAACGTCCTTCATATCTATCGCGTCGTCGTGATTTACGTCCGCGGCGGGAACGGATATACCGTAGTCGTTCTCGATACACGCGATAAAGCGGCGTATCAGAAGAACGTCCTTCATATTGATATTCCCTTCGCCGTCGGCGTCGCCTGCGATATATCCGTGAGTTATCGCGCCGGATGTGTCGGCGAAGATAAGCGAGGTCGCAAGAAGGGATGCGAGTATCAGAAGAGATATGATCCTTTTCATTTGCTTTTCCTTCCTTCGGAGATAACGATTATAATATACAATTATATTTTATCATAAAATCCGTAAAAATCAAGAGCTCCTCATTCATTTACAAATATATTGATCAAATGTTAATTTTTGCTTTATTTTGCGAAAAATGATTACAAACGGCGTGTTTTTGTGTATATTATAATTGTATGATTAAAGAATTTAATTGATCTCCGGTTTTTGGTGCCGGGAGGTTTTTATGCTTGAAGTAAAAAACATCAGCAAAACATACAGAACAGGGTCGCTGACTCAACGCGCGCTCGACGGGGTGTCGCTTTGTCTTCGCGACTCCGAATTTGTTGCCATTCTCGGTCAGAGCGGTTCGGGAAAGACGACGCTTCTCAATATAATCGGCGGTCTTGACAGATATGACGACGGGGACCTCGTTATCAACGGGATATCGACTAAAGAGTACAAAAACCGTGACTGGGACACTTACAGAAATCATTCCGTCGGATTCGTATTCCAAAGCTACAATCTGATACCTCATCAGACCGTCCTGTCGAACGTTGAGCTTGCGCTGACGATCGGCGGAGTATCGAAGGGCGAGAGACGGAAAAGAGCGCTCGATGCGCTCTCGAAAGTAGGGCTCACCGAGCACGTTCGCAAGAAACCGTCGCAGCTTTCCGGCGGTCAGATGCAGCGCGTCGCCATTGCCCGCGCTCTCGTGAACGACCCTGATATCCTTCTTGCCGACGAGCCGACCGGAGCTCTCGACAGCGACACGAGCATACAGGTCATGGACCTTTTGAAGGAGGTCGCGCGCGACCGCCTTGTCGTTATGGTAACTCACAACCCGGAACTCGCCGACAAATACGCGACGAGGACGGTTCGTCTGAAAGACGGAAAGATCGTCTCGGACAGCGACCCTTACGCGCCGGAGAGCGCGGTAGGGGGAGAGAGGGCGAAGAAGCGTTCGGGAATGTCGTTTCTCACCGCGCTGAATCTCAGTCTCAAGAACCTTTGGACGAAGAAAGTCAGAACTCTCCTCGTTTCCCTTGCGGGCTCTATCGGGATAATCGGGATCGCGATGATACTTTCCATGTCGAACGGCGCCGATACTTATATCAAAAATACGCAAGAGGAGACGCTGAAGAGCTATCCGCTGCAGATAACGAGGACGAGCTTTGACCTCGCTTCGTTGATGTCGCCTGCCGATACGTCGGCGGACGCCGCATCAGGCGCCGATGGCGCCGAGGTGCGCGAATGGAGAGCGATGACCGCTCTCTTCTCACGCGTTGCTACGAACGATCTTGCAAGTCTGAAAGAGTATATTGAGAGCGGCAAGAGCGATATTTACGATCACGTCCAGGCGATAGAATACGACTATAACGTGACGCCGCAGATCTATCTCGAGACTAAGGACGGAATAAGGCAGGTAAACCCCGACCGCACGTTCGCGCCTCTCGGAATATCGGCTACCGATACGATGAGCAGCTTTATGACGGGGATGAGCGCAAACGAAGTGTTTTTCGCGCTTCCGGAGGACCCGTCTCTTTACAAGAACGCTTACGACGTCAAGGCGGGCCGGTTCCCCGAAAAATATGACGAGTGTATGCTCGTTCTCTCGAAAAAAGGCATGATATCCGATCTTACGCTGTACGCTATGGGTATCAAGGATCCGAACGATCTTGACGCTATGGTGAAAGCGTTTGCCGAGGGGTATCAGATCGAGGTGCCGGACGATGAGAGAACTTATTCTTACGATGAATTTTTAGGTATCGAGTTCAAGCTCGTAGCCGCGAGCGACCGCTTTACTTACGACGAAGACTTCGGAGTGTGGGCGGACAGGTCGTCCGACGACGATTTTATGAAAAAACTTGTAAAAGACGGCGAGACGCTGAAGATCGTCGGTGTGGTGATACCCTCTGAGGACTCCGCGTCCTCGATGTCAAATATCGGTATCGCCTATCACTCGTCGCTCACGTCTCACGTTATGGAAGTCGCCGCGTCCTCGAAGATCGTCGCCTCGCAGCTTGAAAGCCCCGACGTCGACGTTATAACCGGAAAGGCGTTTTCGGATACCTCATCCGACGTCGGTTTCGATCTCTTTTCGATAATTGATATAGACAGCGATGCGCTCAGCGGCATCATTAACTTTGACAGCGATGCGCTCTCATCGGCGTTTTCGTCGTTCGATCTCTCGTCGTTTGATCTGTCGTCGTTGGACCTTTCGTCTTTTGATTTTTCGGATATGGCGGGTCTGCCCTCAATATCCATACCCGAGCTGTCGGACGAGGATATATCGTCCGTTGTGTCAAATATAAAGTTTAAGGATGACCTGTCTCCTCTTATCGCGTCGCTGAACGACGTCGTGAACGGATTTCAAGAGTATTCGTCGAAGGACCCGACGACGGACGCGTCAAATCTTCCCGCGTCCTTCTCATCTTATATTTTCTCATCAAGCGCCGTGAATGTGATCAAGGAGGGATTTGAAAAAGTCATAAGCGAAAACGGAGCGTCCTTTATAACTGCGGACGAGATGACAAAACTCATATACGACGTTATGGCGGACTTTCCTGAATACGCAAAGGCAAAGCTTGACGAAGGAGCCGACGTCGCGACGATTCTGCCTGAATATCTTGACGAGACGGAAACGAAAAACAAGATACTTGACACTCAATCCTTCATTCGCGGAAAGCTTGAAAAGTTCATCCCGAGTGCGGAACAGATAAAGAATATCGCGTCGTCCCTCTATACGTCTTATGAAGAGTACGCGAAGGATCACACCCTCGCCTCTCCCTCTTCCGTCGCCGCGTCATTCATCGAATATCTCGGCACGGACGAGGTGAAAGACAAGCTTTTTGGCGCGGCGCTCGGTATGATAGACACGAGCGGAGTGCAAAGCGCGGTGTCGGAGCTCGCGTCGAAATACTCTTCTTCGATAGAAGACGCGCTCTCCGGCGTTATATCGTCGGCTGCGTCACGGATCACGGAACAGATAACGAATTACGTGGCGTCGGAGATATCTGACGCCGCGGCGAGGGCTTCCAGCGCAATCGAAAACGCGCTTGAGTTCGACCCCGAAAAAATATCGTCCGCTTTCGAGTTTAAACTCGATCCCGCGGAACTTAAAGACGTTATGACCTCTCTTCTTTCGACCGAGACGAGGAGTTTTGAGGGCAATCTCAAAAAACTCGGATACGCGAGCGAGAGCGATCCTTCGACGGTCACTATATATCCTGTCGATTTTGAAGGAAAGACCACTGTTAAGAGTATAATCGAAGAATATAATAATGAAATGAAAGAGCGGGGAGAGGTCGATAAGGTGATAGTATACACCGACCTCGTTGACGCGCTGATGGGCTCGGTAACCGACATAATAGACGCCATCAGCGTCATACTCATCGCTTTCGTCGCGATCTCTCTTGTTGTCTCTTCCGTCATGATAGGAGTCATAACGTATATCAGCGTGCTCGAGCGCAAGAAGGAGATAGGTATCCTTCGCGCTATCGGCGCGTCGCGCCACAACATTTCAAACGTGTTCAACGCCGAGACGTTCATCATCGGCGCGCTCGCGGGCGTTCTCGGTATCGCCGTAACGTCGCTCCTTCTTATCCCCGCAAATTACCTTATCCATTCGATCTCCGGGCAGAACAATATCAACGCGATCCTGCCTCCCGTCGCCGCTGCGGCGCTCATTCTCTTGAGCATAGTGCTGACGCTGATAGGCGGTATTATCCCTTCACGCAAGGCGGCGCGCTCCGATCCCGTCGCCGCGCTCAGAAGCGAATAGTCGATTTACGAGGCGCCGCCTCGCGCCGCGAACCCCAAAAATCTGACGATTTTTGAGGACCCCGGACGCACCGCCAAAGGGAAAGATCCCTTTGGAAACCCAATAAAAAGGCCCGCGAAAACGCGTACGTTTTCGCGTGTCGAGTTCTATAAAAAGATTTATCCGCGAAGTATTTCGCGGATCCGGCGAAAGTTTCTGAAGGGGAGCGCGAGGGGAAACTCTTGTTCAAAGAGTTTCCCCTCGCATATATATCACAGCGCCGCTTTTATCGCGTCGAGAAGGTCGGAGTATTCCTCGAAGGCGGGAAGATCGGGGTTGTCGGTTTTGATCTTGTCCGTGCTTCTGAAGAGGAATCCGGCTTTGCTTGCGCGGATCATTTCGAGGTCGTTGAAGCTGTCGCCCGCGGCGATCGTGTCGTAGCCGATAGAATGGAACGCCTCGACCGTCACGAGCTTCGTCTTTTTCGCCCTGAGCTTGAAGTCGACGACCTCTCCGTTCGGAGCCACAACGAGAGAGTTGCAGAAGATCGTCGGCCACCCGAGTTTTTTCATAAGGGGGGAGGCGAACTCGTTGAACGTGTCGCTGAGGATGACCGCCTGCGTTATCGAGCGCAGTTCGTCAAGGAACTCCTTCGCGCCCGGCATCGGGTCTATTTTTTCGATGGTCGCTTTTATCTCGTTTATACCGAGACCGTGCTCCTTCAAGGTCGCAAGACGCCACTTCATCAGTTTGTCGTAGTCCGGCTCGTCGCGCGTCGTTCTTTTAAGTTCCGGTATTCCGCTCGCTTCGGAGAACGCTATCCATATCTCGGGGACGAGAACGCCCTCGAGGTCGAGGCATACTATATTCATAGTTCTTTCCTTTCAAATATATACTTATTAAATATTACTCTTCGCGCCGCGTTTTGTCAATACTCGAGCCAGTTTTCAAACTTGACGGGGAGTCCCGCTTCGTAGAGGTGAGACGAGTCGGAGAGGGTTATGCACATCGGCGATATATATCCCTCTTTGTCGTTCGGGAACCGGATGACGGTGAAAGAGGAGTGATTGATAAGGAAGGTCCCCCAGAACATTGCGGGCGACATGGAAAGAAGATGCGCTATCCACGTCGTGCCGACGCCGTAATGACAGAACACCGCGACGCGCTCGTCGTTCGGGCGTATCACGCGGTAAATATCTCCGTCGCGCTCGTACCCGAGGCGTCGGAGCAGCTCGTCCGAGCCGCGCGCGATCCTCTCATATCCTTCTTTTGCGCGGCAGTCCGAAAAGGGCGCAACTTCGTACCATTTCCCGTCATAACGCCACGCCTTCGGTATCTTGTAATCGGTGTTGCGGCAGGAGCCGAAGCTCCACGTCCTGCCACCGCCCTCGCGCGGCACCGACAGATATTTGAACGCCTCGTCCTCGCTTGCCCAGTCGAGTACTTCCGGCGTTATCCCCAGCGCTTCGCATACCGGCGCCGCGGTCATTTTCGCCCTGCCGAGAGGAGAGGTGAAAACTTTATCGAGCCCGTAGAGCGCGAGGCGTTTTGCGAGCGCCTTTGCCTGGAGCGCTCCGAGTTCGGTCAGCGAATCGTTCTCATAATCCGGATCCCCGTGTCTTACTATATAAAGAAGCATTTTGATCGATCCCCCGTATTTTAAGTTCAGATGGTATCATTTTTATTATATCACCGATGAGAGCCCATTTCAACAAGAAAACGCGCGGTGTTGAAAAGAATCGTCAAATGTGGTACAATATGATCTGCCAAACAAGATAAATGATAAATTGAGGATAGATATGAACAACAGACCCACCGGAAGAGATAAAAAGATCGGCGGCACGTCGCGCGGAGTCGGCCGTATCGGGGGCGGACTCGGCTCGGGAAGAGTCGGACGCCGCGACGGATACGCCTCGAGAGGTCAGCACCTCGGGAAAGCTTCGGGCGGCAGCGGCGAATACCTTTATCGCTCGCCGGGGCAGACCGCGTCCGGCGCCGGTAGAAGCGGAAGAGGCGCGGGCTTTATCGCCGTTATTATAGGTATCGTGATACTTTTGATCGGAGGCGGAGGTTTTGGCATTTCGTCATTGTTCGGCGACTCCGGAACCCAGATATACAACAGTTCCACCTATCACGGAGTTGCGTCCGCGTTCTCGTCCGGATGGAGCGCCGAGGCGAACGACGGCAAGATAGACCGCACCGTTGCGGACGGAGCGAGGGAAAAGCGCACCGCGCTTGTCGGAAGCGGTAAGGATACCGTTACCGTAATGGTCTATATGTGCGGCACGGACCTTGAGTCGAAGAGCGGTATGGCGTCGTCGGATCTTTCCGAAATGTCAAAGGCGGATATATCGGATAAGGTGAATCTCATTGTATATACGGGAGGCGCCTCGTCCTGGAAGAACGAGATGATCTCAAGCTCCCGCAATCAGATATATCAGGTAAAGAGCGGCGGCGTTAAGTGCCTTGTAAAAGACGACGGCAACGGTCCGATGACAGAGCCGACGACGCTTTCAAGATTTATAAAATACTCCGCGGAAAACTTTCCCGCAACGCGCAATATACTTATCTTATGGGATCACGGCGGCGGGTCGATCGCGGGTTTCGGATACGATGAAAAAAACGCGTCTGCCGGTTCCATGACTCTTTCTTCGATCGATATGGCCCTAAGTGACGCCGCGGTCACGTTCGATCTTATCGGCTTTGACGCCTGCCTTATGGCGACTTACGAAAACGCGCTGATGCTTGAAAAGTATGCGGACTACCTTATCGCGAGCGAAGAGACGGAGCCGGGTATCGGCTGGTATTACACCGATTGGCTGACACATCTTTCAAACAATTCTTCCTATCCGACGATCGACCTCGGACGCCAGATAGCGGACGACTTCGTCAAAGACTGCTCGGAACGTTGCCCGGGTCAGAAAGCGACGCTCTCGCTCGTCGACCTTGCGGAGCTTTCCTCGTCGCGCGCTTCATTTAACGCTTTTGCGACGGAAACCGCCTCCATGTGCCGCGGCGAAGAGTACGCGAAAGTCTCGTCCGCGAGAGGCGGCGCAAGAAGTTTCGCGCTGTCGTCGAAAAAAGATATGGTGGACCTCGCCCATCTTTGCTACAGAATGGGAACGGACGCGTCGGATGCGATGGCGCGCGCCGTCGTCGGAGCGGTCAAATACAACCGCGTCTCGGCGAATATGGCGAACTCGTACGGGCTCTCCGTTTATTTCCCTTATCAGAAGATATCCGGCGTCGAAGGGGCGATACGCGAGTATGAAGAGCTCGGTATCGACTCCGATTATACGAACGCGATCAGGTGCTTTGCGAGCATTGAGGCGGCGGGGCGCTCGTCGTACGAAGACGCGGCTTTTCCTGCGGATATTTTCTCGGAGTCGTATCAGGCGGGTGGCGTTATGCCGCTCGACGGCATATCCGATATCATAGGATCGTTCCTTTTCGGCTCGGGAGACCCCGCGTCGGGAGACTATTCGTTTTTCTCCCTCGACCTCGACAAAGATGCGCTGTCACGATACATAGCGGATAATCTTCTCGATCCTTCGCGCCTCGTGTGGGAAAAAGAGAAGAATCAATACGTGCTCTCCCTTACCGAAGATGAATGGAGCATCGTCAACGATCTTGAGCTCAACGTGTTTTACGACGACGGAGAAGGGTATATCGACCTCGGTCTCGACAACGTGTTCGAATTCAACGAGAACGGAGACCTGATAGGAGAGTTCGACGGAACGTGGCTCGCGCTCGACAGCTATACGGTCCCTTACTATCACGAACGCTCCGACAGAGACAACGGGGAGACGAATATAACCGGTTATATTCCTATCCTTCTTAACGGAGAGCGAGCGGAACTTCTCATATCGTTCGACAAAACGGCACCGGACGGATATATTTCCGGCGCAAGAAGGATATATGAAAAGGGAGAGACCGACACCGTCGCAAAATCGGAGGCGGAACTTCTCACGGGCGACAGTATCGAGTTCATCTGCGATTATTATTCATACGGCGGCGATTATATCGACAGTTACGTTATCGCAAGTATCACATATACGGGAAATCATACGCTGTCGAACGCGTATCTGCCCGAACGAGAAAATGCTCACGCGACGTACGTCTTTACGGATATTTACGGCGCGGAGCACTGGACAAGGGAAATACCGTAAAACTTCAGGGCTGCCGCGATCAGCGCAGAACGAAAAGCACCGGCTGAAGCCAAATTCAAATAAAATGAGAATCCGCAGGTTCTATTCTCCGTTTAAGGAGAAAATCCTGCGGATTTTATTTGTTTTTAAGTGCTTTTCTATCGCCGTTTTTGCCCCTCGACGTATCCGTGAACCCAAAAAAACTGACGCTTTTTGAGGACCCGGATAAATATGCCTCACGGGGCAAAGAACGACGATCCCGCATCTGTTGCGGCAACCCCGGCTCCCTTAAAAACTTTAGTGTGTCCGCGTAATTGCTCTCGAATACGGACAAATAAAGAAGCAAGGCATTGTATTTCGCCTTGCTTTTTCGCTTATACCGGGTGTTTATGAAGCATAAATCCCGATCAGTTTTAAAAGTATCTCAACGTTCTTCGCCATTGACTGAACGGGGACGTACTCAAATCTTCCGTGCGCGTTTTCATATCCCGCCGAGAGATTCGGGCAGGGAAGCCCGCGGAACGAGAGGGCGGCGCCGTCCGTGCCGCCTCTGAACGGCTCGTTTACCGGCGTGACGCCGCATTCGGTTATCGCGCGTTTAAGATTCTCGACCGTATACGGGACGGTGTCGATCACCTCTCTCATATTGCGGTACTGCTCGAATATCCCGCAAGTCACTCCGCCGTATTTTCCGTTGAGATCTGCGGCGATTTTTCTTATGAATTCCTCACGGCGCTCAAAAGCCCCGCGGTCAAAATCGCGTATTATCAGTTCGATCTTTGCGTATTCGCACGTCGCGTCGCATGATACGACGTGGTAAAAGCCCTCTTCGCCTTCGGTGTTCTGAGGTCTTTCGTCTTCGGGAAGAGATGACATGAATTCGCAGGCGATATCGACCGCGTTTTTCATGATCCCCTTCGCAGTCGCGGTGTGAACGGAAAATCCTTTTATCTCTATCACCGCTTCGGACGCGTTGAACGTTTCGTCCGTATAATATCCGAGATGGTCGCCGTCGATCGTGTAAGCAACGGGAGCTCCGAATCTTTTAAGGTCGACGTCCTTTGCAAGTCCGCCGACTTCTTCGTCCGGAGTGAGGGCGATGCAGACAGTTCCGTGTTTGACCTCGGAGTGCGATATAAGGTATTCCGCCGCAGTCATAACGGACGCTATCGCCGCCTTGTCGTCGCCTCCGAGGAGCGTCGTGCCGTCAGTCGTAACAAGGTCGCACCCCTTGTAGCGCGAGAGGTTTTTGAACTCGGACGCTCTCATAACGATGCCCTTTTCCTCATTCAGAATTATATCGCCGCCGTCATAATTATATATCACCCGCGGAGCGACTCCGTCGCCCGGCGCGCCCGGGGCCGTATCTATATGAGCGACAAATCCTATCGGCGCGTCGTCCTTTCCGCCGTCGAGGTTTGATTTTATCTTTGCATACACTACGCAGCTTTTCTCGTCGTAATATACGTCGTCTGCGCCGAGGTCTTCGAGCTCGCGGTAAAGCTCTTCTGCGAGCGCCTTCTGACACTCCGTCGACGGGGTCGAGCGCGAGTGCGGCGCGGACTGCGTTCCGATCTTCGCGTACCGTATGAGACGGTCGCGGCACATTTCAGACAAGTCTCTCATCACAGCGTATCGCACTCCCACGGCGCGACCTCGAGCGCTTCCGTATCGAGAAGCGCTTTTTGCCTGTCCGAAAGAAATTTTTTCTTTATCACAGCTTCATAGACAAATTCTTTGAAATACTTTTCACTGCATACGAAATAACCTTTTTTGCCGACTTCGTCTCCCCAGCTGTTCTCGATCTTCCATCTTTCCGGCTTTCCGTTTTCGTCGAAGTTCACCCCGACAAGGATCATCGCGTGAGTAGCGAAGCTGTCGTGAAATTCGAGGCGGTCGCCTTTCGTCATGGAGAAATCGACGCCGCCGAGCACTCCCTCGAAATTGAGGGAATCCGGGTCCCAAACGCCTTCTTTTCTCGCGCCGTACGCGCCGGCGTCGCAGCCGAACCATACGGGCTCTCCCGCGCGAAGCTGCGCGAGGCAAAGCTCTTCGAGCTCGTCCGACGTCAGATTGATGTTGTGAACGTCGCTCTCCGCCATGCATCCTATATAGTGGAACTTGTAATGAAGACCCGCTTTCAGTCCGCGCGTGGGATGGTCTGTCACGGTGACGTATTCGTCGAGATCCATACCGACGTATTTATCGTAGAATTCCTTCGGAGTTATACCGCGGTCCGAGTGAAAACTTCCGTTCTTATCCTTATATTCGAAATTGAACTTTGCCGGCGGCTCTCCGAAGACGATACATTCGACGCGGAATACCTCCGCCATCATCTCGATTTTGCGCTGTGACGGATCGCCTCCGTTTTCAACGATGCGCCGGAGTTCGGCGACGTCGCGGCGGAGCAGGGATTTGAACAGCTTCATGAACTTTTCGGTGTTTTCGGACTGATATGTTTCGGGCATAGCGCTCTTCGGGACCACGCCGTATTTTTTCGCGAGGTCCGACGCCATGCTGAAATATCCGCCGTCGCCGAAGCTATCGAGGATATACTCGTTCATCCTTGTTTTCGTGGATTCCTTGGCGTTCGCGATCGCCATCTCGAGCATATTGTTCGCTTTTTCGAGCTTGTCGTAGAACGCGAGATAATTTCCCGACAGTTCGAAGGAATCGAGCGAGCATTTTTCAGCGACGATCTCACGCGCCATGTTCATAAAAGCGAAGAGCCAGCACCTGCCGCTCTTTCTTTGCGCCGTGACGCCGCGAGTCGTGATCTCTACCTCGAAATCTCCGTTTAGCTTTGCGGACGCCATGGGAACGAAGGCGAGGTCCGTAAGCTCGGTCTTCGCCGCGGCGCCCGTCAGCGAAAGAGCGTAGTTGTCGTCTTCGTATTTTTTTCTGAATCCTTCTATTTGTTCAAAAGTCAGTGCCGTCATAAAGATGCCTCCGATCAGTTTTTTCAGGTAAAGTATACCATAAGGCGCGCCTTCGGTCAACAGCGAAAATCGCGTCCGAGCTTCTCCGAACGAGGATGTTTTGCGTGAAAAACTGTCTTTTTGCGGACATTTTTTAAGTTAACAAATAATTTACAATTTGAAAGTTTGAGAAAATAATTCAAAATAATTAACAAATTTCAAATAACAATTAAAAAAATTATATACCTATTCTCTTTACAACGCGGGAATATAATGATATAATATTAAAGATTTTATAGGGAGGCTGCTATTATGGACCCTGAAAAAAAGAAAAAACTTAAGCTGTTCGGCAGCTTTCTTTCACTCGCCGTCATCGCGATAGCGGTCATTCTGTCCGCGGGATTTGTGTTCAACAAAGCTCTCGGATGGTTTTCGACAAATAAGAGAGTGCGCGGAAAAGACTCGGTAGTGAGGATAAAGAGCGAATCGTTTGAACTTGCCGTTCCCCTTCAGTCTCAGAAACTGACTGCGTTTGATACGGATGAAGCGATAATCGACTACCTTACGACGACAGGCGGATATGAATTCCTCGAAGAGACTTCCGACCCTCACTCGGCGATCTTCTGCAGACTGTCAAACGACACTCCGGGATCGACGGACCGTGAGGTAAAGCCCGGGGATTACGGAACAATAAGCTTTGACCTCGTTCCGAAGGACATAGATAATATCGTGGTGGATTTCGAATTTACGATGCGAGGGTATTACAACAATAACAACTCGATCGTCGAACTTCCAGAGAATTCGGATGCGTTCAAGCTCATGCAGGGGCATTTGCTTCTGTTCAAAACAAGGACGCAGATAACGGGTAAGAGCGCGTATTACTATTCCGACAGGATAGAGGGCGATCTTCTTTATGATACTGCCGAACACAGCGCCGACATAGTAACGGTGAACGGCGAAACGCATTACCGGATAAATTTGTACTGGATCTGGCCCGAGACGCTGTCGCAGATGATATTCGACTCAACGAACCCGAAGCTCACCACGCTTCCTATGTTTGACAGCGCCGCGGAGCGCGCCGACCTTCTCGATTTTATTCTTGACAACAAGGATAAGATCTTTTACCAGTATCCCGGCGTCGATCTGGATACCGATTTCCAGAGTCTCGCTGACGCCGATACCAACTATCTCGACCTCAGCGACGGATATAACAACGCAGACCAGCTGATCGGTGAATCGGCAAGGTACTTCGTGGTAGAGATAAATGCGAATCCGGTAGCTGCTGCCGCGGACTCGGAGACGATCTCCGCGGAAACAACACCATAAAATCATTTTAACGGGGATCAGACATGGACCTTGATAAGAAAAAAACGGCGCGTAGATCGAACGTGCTGATACCGCTCCAGTGTTTATTGACTGCGCTCTTGATGATCCTGTACGCCGCGGTCCCGCTTTACGCCTGGTTTTACAGACAGCGCACGGCGGCGGCGGTAGCGGAGATATCGGACCCGACGGCGATCTACATAAACGCGGCAAACAAAGAAGATATAAGATATATGGACCTGTCCGGCATCGACGTCGAAAACGACGGGACTCCGACGCAGGACGGCACGGGAAAGTACAAGGACTTCGTTTTCTGTATACGGGGGATCGACGTTTCCGCATACAAACTGCAGCTCGCGTACACGACGAACAACCAGTTCGAGTATGAACTGTATCACGCGACGCTGGCGCAGGGCGACGCTCCGGCTGACGCTGTCGGTCTTGCGCTCTACACGACTCATCCCGTAGGACTCGCAGGAGTCGAACAGCAGTACTACGCCCCCGCCGGATCGACTAAGATCGTCGGTGATTTCCTCAACAGAAACACGGGAGCGTCCGAGATACTCGCCTACGACGACGACACGTATCACGATATGACGTACGCGATGCTTCCGGCAAACGACGTGGCTACGGTCTACGGATATATCAACAAATACGCCGAACCGATCTACTGGCAGTCGAGAGACTCCATAACTCCCACCGGATTTGAAGCCGGAGGGTCTACGTTCTGCGATTACTATTTGCTTCGCGTCATTTGGACGAACGACGCGGTAAACAACAAGGAAACGGACATCATTTATATTTCGGCAAGGAACAATTCCGGCTGATAATACAGTAGGTTCAGACATAAATTTTTTGACGGAAAGGAGACCGGTATATGAAGGGTACGAATAGAACGATGAGTTCGCGTACAAGACTTGTATTATTTATGTTTGCGACGATGCTTATCGTAATATCGGTCCTGACCGGTATCGTGTCTTTTGCAGAGTACACGAAGAGCAGCCGTGCAAAGAGAGTTATAGCGTCGTACGAGAGCGAGGGTATGCTCTTCTCGTCGAACTATCTCGCGAAAAACGGCGCGGCGGCGACGGAAGTCAGAAACAGATACAGACTGTTTACCGGACACACGAATACCGGCGCCTCGGGAGACATCAGTATCTGTAACTATACGCAGGGTAACCCCGCAAGGCCGAACGATTCCGATATCAATTACGTTCTGTCGGCGAAGCTCGTGGTCGTAAACGGCACGACGAAGCGCGACGCTGTGGCGTCGGACCTGTCTGCGGGGATGTCGGTATCGCTGACTCTGAACGGAGTTACCAAAACTTTGTCCTCGGAGAATCTTTCCGACGCGTTCGGCTCCGCTCTCTTAAGAAAAAGAGTGGCGTCGACAGACGTTTGCAACATCTCTTTTTCACCCGCGTTCAACACGGATGAAAACAATGTGGCGTTGTATATCGTAGCTACCCCGACACCGGCTGTGGCGGGCATCACCCCGATAGACGCTATTTTCAGCACCGGAGTCAGCACGTCACAGGAGAGGGCTACGTGGGAAGGCTACTTCAACGAGTCCGGCGCGCTGGGTATCGCCGGAGCTTCTGCGCCGACGGGATTCGACGGATTCAACTATACGATCACCGGTTCCGGCGAAGGAGAGTTCAAGCTCAGCTGGGATCCCTCTCTTATGTCTCCGAGCCAGCTCTTCCTCGACGAAATAGGCGAGACGGTACAAACGGAGACTGTCTCCGGCACGGTATGGAATTACATCGTATTCGACGTCGACTCCGATATCATAAGCAGATACGATACGCAGTTCTACTTTGCCGAGGACGTTCTCGGAACGCTTGCGACGTGGAACGACGTCAGAGCGGCGGTAACTTACGAATATACGGAATCCTGATCATATTTGACACATTTCGACAAAACGATTTCAGTTGAAGGCATGGTGATAGTTCTATGAGAAAAAGTATCGGACGCGTGAACGTAAAACGGCTCCTGATGGCGGGAGCCCTTGTCTGCGTTCTTGTCATTTCCGCAATGCTTTTCATGAATACGGGCAAGGTCTACGCCGAAGACGCGGCGACGACCATTCAGATAAACAACTCGGCGGACCTTTTGAGATACGTTTCGGAATACGCCGCGGGACAGCACAATCCCGACGACGTGCTTCAGTTCGCTCTTAACCAGGGCAGCGCGTTCATCATTCCGTCGAGCCAGAACTTTGAAGGTATCGGAACGTCGTCAAGACCTTTCAACGGAAAGATCGAGATAGCGGACAACGCTATCAGTAATTTCTTCCTTGACGCGCCTCTCTTCAACTACGTTACGACTGACACTAAGATCGTCAACACATCGAACGTCGTCAGAAATCTTGACATTGCAAGAATATCCACCAATACGGACGCGCCGCTCTTCGCAAATCACGTTGTCGCTGGCGCTGTGAACTCCGGCGCCGACTGGTCGGTAACTCTTGTCGCGGACAATACCGACGGATCGAACGTTACGTCAAATGATTTTGCAGGCGTCATCGGCGAGATCGGCGCGGGCAGTAAAGTGCACGTCACGTTCGAGCACGACTCGATCGCATCGACCGGCGTTATTGCGAACGTAAAGAGCGCGGGCGACGTGGGACTTATCTGCGGAACGCTCGGAGAAGGCGCCGAGCTTTCGGTCGACGTTTCGTCAAATCATGACTTTACGGTACAGTCTACCGGCGGAAACGCGGGCGGCATCGTCGGAACGATGGCGGCGGGCTCTAAAGTAATACTGACCGACGGCTTCAGCTCCGTATCGAACGTAACGTCCGACGCGGGATTCGCGGGCGGTATCGCCGGTACTGCGACCGACGCCGAAGTTACGGTAAGCGACCCGACGAGCGAGACTTTTACGGTCTCGAAGACCGTCAGCGGCTCGAGCGGCGCGGGCGGAGTATACGGAAGCTACACCTGTACCAAGGATAATACCGGAAGTGCGGGAGGCACCAGAACGTTCGATCTTTCTCCCGTCAAGACCGACAGTTCATTTACGCTTGCCGGAACGGGCGACGTGGGCGGTGTGATCGGACATCTCAGCGCAACGAACAACGTCACCGTCACGGGCGGGATAACTCTCGGCGCGACCGACAATACAACTTATGATAGAAAAGTAAATCTAAACGGCGGCACAAACAGAGGCGGCGTTATCGGCGCGTACGAAAACAGCAGTCTTGCCAACGTTCTGGATATAAACAGCAACAAAGTTCAGGTCTCGTCCAACGCGGCGGGTTCCGGCAATCCCGCTATTGGCGGAGTCATCGGCAAAATACTCGGCTCCTCCCCGGCGTACGTGAAGATCTCCGACGTCGCCGTAAAGAACACCGGTTCCGCGGCTATGTCGTCCGCTCTTATCGCTGATATGAACAGTACGGGAAGCTTTCTCGACACGGACGGGATGATCGCCGCGAGCGGTTCGTACGGCGCGGGACTCGTTTACAATCAAAACGCCGGAGTGATACGTCTCAAAGGCGTGACCGATCTCGGCGGAAAATATATAGGGACCGCGGCGACGACGAGCGTAGGACAGCTCGTAGGCACCAGAGAAAACGGTCTTATCTACGCGCTTGGAAGCGGCGCGGATTCCGATAACACGACGACCGGCTGGACCTTCAGACGCGGCTCCGGCAGAGTCGACGACGTGGGCGACTGGGGCGAAGTCCTCAGACTCAAGTCCGATTACAACGGTCTTGCGGAATCCGATTTCTTTACAGTCGATATGACGAATCACACGGTCACCGTCTCAGCGCACGAAGCGAGCATGGGGACGATCAAGGATTTCATAAAGACCGCGCTCAATATACAGCTCAACGATCAGGATCGCGGATCTCTCAAATTCGCCTCGTCCGCATCGAGAAGAGACACGCTTCTTGCGACGAATCTTTCGATAAGCGCAGACATCAGCCTTGAAAAGACGGGTATCGTGTCGTTTATGCGCGATAACGGAAGCCTGTTGGGGTATTCGGGAACGTTCGAAGGCAATAACCATATAGTAACTCTTGCTATAGGCGAGCCCTACGGTTACGCGGGGACGGGCAACACCGCCCTGACTTCCGCCGACCGCGGGAACAACAACTACGGTACGGTCTTCGGTCACCGCCTGCTCGGCCTGTTCTCACAAACCGCCTCCGGCGCCGAAATAGAGAACGTGACGACTGCGGGATATATCTCGCTCGCTGCCAACAAAGACAAGAGATTGTATTACGCCGGAGGAGCGGTCGGATACGTCGGCGGCACCGGCGCGCCTCTTACTCTCGACAACGTCACGACGACACAGCAGAATAAAATATTCATTACCGGAGGAAGTGAGACTTCGGTACACTGCGGCGGCGCGATCGGTTACGTCAGTGAAGGAACTGCGGGAACGGTAACGATCACCGACTGTACGTTCGATAATGAGGCGATAGAAACGAGAAGCGCCGGCTCCGGATATTTCGGCGGCGGTATCGGTTATGTTGCGTCAACTGCCGATCTTACGTTCAATTTCGACACGGTAGAGCTTTCCGGCACATACGACAACACCGCGTCAACTTCCTTCGGAAGCGTTCATTACGGCGGACTTATATCCTATATAACCCACGCTTCAAATAATGAAAACAGAAAACTCGTTATCAAAAAAGTCACTGTAGCAAACGACGTTTCGATCAATAATAAGACGAACGGCAGCGCAAGGTCTACGGGCTCCGGCGCGTTCCTCGGCAGCGAGTGGTACGATACGAAGGTAACGATCGGGACCGACGGTTCGACGACGGACGGCGTCACGATCGGCACGAGCGCGGCGGGCGCGGGTCCTTCCATTACGGTCGCGTCCGGCAGCACGAACTGCAATATGGCGGGTCTCGTTTACAAGGGCACCGGATTTTGGAGAGTAAATAACGTAAAGGTCAACAAGGCGGCGATCAACGCCTCAAACGGTTCAAACAAATCCTTCGGCTTCATCGTGAACGATGCCGTTTACACGAGTGATACCGAAAGATGCGCTCTTTATCTCGAGCTTGTCGAGGACGGATACGATATCGCGAGCACGACCGTGAGCGGAAGCCCGGCGGTATACGACGAAGTCGTCGCATATTCTCACTTTAATAACGAGAGCATCGAACAGAACGGTCAAGCGATAGTGTCGATAAGACCCGCGTCGGGAGCTGCGATCGTTATGGACGGCAGCGCGATCAATACTTACCAGAACCAGACCGCGTACGGCATCGGAACGGTCAAATACAATCCCAATACCCGCTATTACTATAATCTCGATTCCATCCGAGCGAAGGCGTCGCCGACGGCGGGAGAAAAGCTCCTTATGTGGAGCGTCAACCGTTACGCTCAGAGCAAGATCGAGGGCTATTTCACAAACGGATTCACGAATACAATAACCGGAACGTGCGATATGGAGGGGCTTTCATATTATCCCGTCAACGCCTCCGGTATGTCGATCTCCGACGCGACCGTCAAGTTCTATAACGATAAGATAGAGACGGGAGAGGCGGCGTCCTCCGGCGGCTCCGATTCATTTGCGCGCACTACGCGCAACACGGTCGTCGACTCGACTCAGCATTATCTTATGCACTCCGGTATTTTCCTCAACTATACGGGAGATCTGAGTATCGACGACCTGACTCTTCAGGGGAACGTCGGAAGACAGAACTTCGGTTCCGGATTTATCGTCGTAAGACAGTACGGCAACGTCGACGAGACGTCCGAGCTCGATATCGACGGGCTCGTGTTCGACAACTGCTCGGTCAACGATCTGTCGAGCTACGCTCCTCTTATCATCAACACGGTAGGCCGAAACAGTAAGCTCGATATTTCGGACGTAACGACGACCGGGTATCCTGACCCGACAGTTCCGGTCGCGACGAGCATGATAGGCAACGTCGGCTCGGCGACCGCGACCAACATCAATCTCAAATTCTCGAATATGGTACTCGACTCGAGAACGGCGGCTCTGTCCAACGGCACCGCAGACGCGGCTTTGACGAGCGCCTACGGTACGACCCGCTCCATTTTCAGCAGAGCGACGTTCCTTGAGAGCTTTAGATACCTCAACAGCGGCTCGGGCGAGTACAACTATACTCACGACGAGGACTGGGGGTCGACTCTCCACCAGGTAACTTACGCGAAAGAAGTCAAGGATTCGGTAGAGTACGCCGGACGTGAAGAGCATTACTACGACGACCCGACAAATTATACCGACCCCGAGCACAGCACGGGAACTACCGGCGTTTATAACTTCTCGTCCGGGTTCCTGCCTCACGTATACCACGCTTACGATCTTGCGAATTACTATCACGAGATCAGGGTCAACCTCAAGCAGAGCGACCTTACCGAGGGCTGCGGTCAGTATAACGATCCTTATATCATCCGAAGCGGCGGTATGCTTTCCGCCGCGGCGCAGATAATCAACGGTACGCCGAGTGACGGCGTCAAGATCGTCCTTCCGAACGACATGGTGCTGAGTACTCTCGATATGTGGTGCGATAACCGCACGACCCATACGGAGTATGCCTATAATGAATCGCTTACGGAATTCGTTCCCACGACCGGAAGCGGAAACAAAGGTCTCAACGACGTGCGCAAGTATCTTGCGGGCGCGTACTTCAGCATAGCTACCGATATCGAGCTTCCCGTTGACTATATCGGACTCGGAACAGTCGGAGACTGGTCGAGCGCGACGGACTACGATTGTCCGTACGCGTTCCGAGGAGTCATCGTCGGAGGCAGAAACGAGATCACTAATACGTCTCCCAACCCGCTTATCAAAGCGTCGAACGGTTCCGTTCTGAGGGACGTCAAGGTCACGGTCGAGGCTACCGTAACTGTCTCGCAGACGGACAAGAGAACGTTCAGCTATGACAACACATCCTGCGCCGTATACAGCGGAGTGATCGGCAAGGTCATGGGCGGCGACAATATCATCGACCGCGTAGAGGTAGACTATACGGGAGCGACAATAACCGGAGGCAGCACGGCTTATGCGAAAGTTGTGCCCGTCGGCGGTTACGTCGGAGTCATCCTTAACGGCGGCGTCATATTCAGAAATATGTCGAGCGTATCCGCAAACCTAAGATCCGGAATAACGAGTACGATCTGCTCTCTTGCGGGAAGCAACGAATGGCTCTTCGTCAACCCGATCATAGGCAGAGTCCTCTCCGGTTACGCGTTCACGGAATCCACGTCGTACGTTTACGACGAAAACTCCGTTACGATGAAGAACGGAAAGAACAATTACAGTATTCCGGACGTCAAAGTTAAGAACGCGGACAGCACTGCGCTTTCGAACGCGGAAAAGATGAACGTGATACTTGATAACGCCGGACTTCATGAGATCACCGTTCCCAACGGTCAATCGCTCTACCTGCTCGGCTGTATCGTAAACAGCGGAGCGGCGTCCGCGACAAAGGGCGACGGAACGTACGGAGAAAGAGCGTATACCACGTCGCTTACCGGCAATAACGCCGCGTGGATTGCATACAGAAGCAACTGCTGTACCAGATGCGCCGCGTACTCCGACGTCGGAACTCCCGAAACGACAAGCTCGAACTGCGCCGATTATGTCACCGTCGCCGCATGGGATAAATTCGACGGCTCGACCAAGGTCCCGTACGTCATAAAACAGTATACGTTATCGACTGTTAAGAACGGCAAGACGATCTATCGCGCAAGAAGTATTTGCTTCGGCTCGCAGCCTTCAACTTCGTCTATCACGTTCAGCTCGGATACGACATATGACCTTCCCGCTTCATTCCGCGGGATCGGCAGTATATTCTATGACAGCCCGTATCTGCGCATACCGTTCAAAGCGCTGAACGGTAACGACGCAGTGCTTGCGTTCAACACGTATTATCTCGACTACGATATGGAATGCAGCGCGAGCGGCATCGCGAACAGGATCCACGATAACTATTACAACGCGGAACACGTCGGACTCGGACTTTTCTCGCAGTTCTATCAGTGCGGTGTCGCGGATAGTGAAGATAATGTAATTAAAGATTTTACGATCACCGGCAGTATTTACTATGATATCCTGCATTATTCCGACGGAACTCCGATCGAGTATACCTACGGAAAGGGCACGGATTCCATTGCCAATTCCCAGGGTGTTAAAACAAAGAATAACGGCATCGCCGAATTCAGCGTTCTCAACGTCGGCGGCATCGCGGGCACACTGAACGGAGCGGTACAGAACAGATACAATATACGTCTCAAAAATGTCTCGATAGGAAATATTGATTTCACCGGCGCGAAGTCGGTCGGAGGACTTATCGGATCGTGCAGCGTTATCACTTATGCGGACATGCAGGTGTGGTTCATTGGCGGTTTGATTTTGAACCATATCGTCTCCGCTGTTGACGCGGCAATTACAGCGAATGCCCACAATAAGGTTCTTTACGAAGAAGATG
>JAFXNX010000290.1 GCA_017529175.1 Clostridia bacterium | reverse complement strand
TAAAGAGCAGGTAAGAGCTATAAACGCGTTCGCGGAAGCGGCGGGCGCTTTTGACTCCGGGCATACGACGCCGGAGGCGGGCCTTGCGGATTTTGCCGCGCTTCTCGACGACCGCTTCGACGGCGAAGACCTTGAAGAAGAGAGCGCGCCGGAAGAGCTTTCCGACGGCGACGGCGGCGCCGGTGAGTTTGCGGACGAAGCGAAGGACGACGGTCAGAACGAATTCAGCTTTGAAGATACGGACGGCGCGGCGTCAGACGAAGAGGACGGCATTTCAGACGGCGATGATGCGGACGACGACGGTTTTGACTATGCGCCGGAGCAGGAAGAAGCCAAAGATGCGGAGAAAGAGCTTGCCGAAGATGAGGCGCAGGATCCGTGGGTAAGCGCCGCCGGCAACGAAACAGAGTCCGAGCCGCAGGCCGACGAAGCGGATGAAGAAGATAAGGAAGCGGAGTCCGTGACGCAGGCCTACGAAGCGGATGAAGCAGATAAAGAAACAGAGCCCGCGCCGCAGGCCGACGGGGCCGATCCTGATCCGTGGACTGCCGTGAGCGCGGTTGAAGATGACGAAGAATACAATGTATACGACGGTTATGAAGCGGAAGAAAAAGAGCGCGCCGAGGACGCGCCGGCGCTCGACGACGAAGACGCCGGGGAGTTCGGAGAAGAAGGACCCGTCGCCAACGTGGTAGACGAGTTCGACGGACCGGTATCCGTGGCGGATGTGTTCGGTACTCTCGGTTCATACGACCCCGATTTCGAAGCGGTCTACGGAGACCCCGACGACGAGGTCGAGGAGAAGAAACCGGAACTTTCCCCGGAGATCATTGAAAGAAGGAGCCATGCCGACGACGACAGCAACGAGTTCTACAGCGCGACGGACGCCGAGTATACCGAAGGCCCCTACACTCCGCAGATGGAAAAAATATTCGAGACGCGGGAAGCTTCTGACGGCGCGCCGGTACAGAAAAAGCGCTGGAAAGTCAAGAGAAGCATGAGCATAACGGATGAATTCAAAGCGATAAAAAATGAAGACGACGACTAATAATAATTTACAGAGCGTAAAGGGAAGGATCATAACGATCGCCGTCGCTCTTGCGGCGGTGCTTGCCGATCAGCTGTCGAAGATCGCGGCGGTAAAAGGGCTCGTGAGAGTCGGCGCCGGGGTCGAGGTGATACCGGGAGCGTTGAACTTCACGTACGTTCTGAATTCCGGCGCGACGGCGGGGATGCTGTCGGACAAACGTTGGATCTTTATGGCGGTATCGACCGTCGTAATTGTGGCGGTGAGCGTTTATATCGCTCTCGGAAAAGCAAAGAAATATTCTTTCGCGATACCTCTTGCGCTGATCCTCGGCGGCGGTATCGGAAATATGATCGACCGCGTATTTCGCGGAGAGGTGGTCGATTTCATCGACGTGACGCTCGTCGATTTCTTCCCGTTCAACACGGTGTTCAACGTGGCGGATATGTTCGTTTGCGTAGGCTGCGCGATCCTCATCATAGCGGTGACCGTCGACGAAGTGAAAGAAGCAAAGAGTAAGAAACGCGCCGGCGCGCAAGCGCAAGAGGCGCGCGACGGAGAATAGCTTTATGGCATCCGGTACTGTTAAGATAATCACAGACAATGAGAACGTCGGCACTCGTGCCGATGTTTTCATGTGCGGGAAGTGCGGCGTTACAAGAAGCGCCGCGGCAAAACTTCTCGAAGAGGGGCGCGTGCTCGTCGGCGGGTGCGCGATAACGAAAAACTACCGCCTTCGCGAAGGGGACGAGCTGACGATAGACTTTCCCGAACCGAAGGACCTTGACGTCGAGGCGGAGGACATACCGCTTGACGTCGTATATGAGGACGACGACATCATAGTTATCAACAAACCCGCCGGGATGGTCGTTCATCCCGCGCCGGGGCACGATAGCGGAACGCTCGTTTCGGCGCTTATGTACCACTGCGGCGACAGTCTTTCCTCGATAAACGGAGTCATTCGCCCCGGGATAGTTCACAGGATAGACCGCGACACGACGGGACTTATTGCCGCCGCGAAGAACGACGCCGCTCACCTTTCGCTCTCGGAACAGCTGAAGGATCACACGATGAGGCGCGAGTATACCGCGATCCTCATAGGACGCCTTCCCGAAGAGCGCGGAACGGTGGACCGTCCCCTCGCAAGGCACAAGACGGACAGAAAAAAGATGGCGGTGTCCGATGAGCGTGACCCCGCGGCGCGCCGCGCGGTAACTCATTACAAAGAGACCGCCTTCGGGGGCGGCTTTACTCTCGCGTCGCTCTCCCTTGAGACGGGAAGAACTCATCAGATAAGAGTTCACATGGCGTCGATCGGGCATCCGGTACTCGGAGACCCCGTTTACGGCGGGGCGTCCACCGTCTTTCAGAAGCACCATCCCTCCCTCTTTGAAGGGCAGATGCTCCACGCAAAAAGACTTACGCTGATACATCCCTCCACCGGGGAAGAGATGACGTTCGCGGCGCCGGAGCCGGAGAATTTCAGACGCTGCGCCGAACTTTGCGGAATCGTGATACCGGAATAGGTCCGTTTTTTTGCAATATAATCACAAAACCGCGCCGAGCATGTCAAATATTCGGCAAAATAAACTGTTGATTATATCTCGTTTTTATGCTATATTATTAACTGGTAAAAAATAAAAAAATTATAAAAAACGGAGAGAAAACTATGACGTACAACAAAAAAACTGTTGAAGACATCGACGTCAAGGGCAAGAGAGTCCTTGTAAGATGCGACTTCAACGTACCCATGAAAGACGGCGTTATCACAAATGACAACAGGATCGTAGGCGCGCTTCCCACGATAAAATATCTCGTTGACAACGGCGC
>JAFXNX010000289.1 GCA_017529175.1 Clostridia bacterium | reverse complement strand
GGATAGGCGATAAGGATATATACGATCCTATAGTCGTCAGAAGAGAGATATGTAACGATATACGGAAATTCGGCTCGGAACAGCTCGAAAGAACCGCGCGGGCGTCTTATATACGCATTTGTATTTCTATATATGACCTGACGCAGAGAGAAGAAGGCAAAGAGTACGTCGGTTTCGGCGCCGACGTCAGACGGTATATCATAGACGAAAAAGCATATATAAAGTATCTTAATATAGGCGGCAGGATCAGAGCTGATATGATAAGGTTCTGCCCCTCGCTCTATAACCTGTTGATCCGTAAATGAAAGGAAAGTTTTGATATGAGCATTTACAGCGGATGGTGGCGTGTCGCATACAGACCTCTGCCGAGCGGTTCCGTTTTAAATGATAAATCCACTCCGTTTACTGTTATAAGAAACAATATATCCTCTTTTACAGCGGATCCGTTCGTATTTGAATATGACGGAAAAGCATATATTTTCGCAGAGATAGGCAGCGTTATCAAAACTGGCGCTATGATCGGATATTCCGTATTTGACGGAAAAAAGTTTTCAAAATGGAAGGTTGTTATCAAAGAGCCGTTTCATCTGTCTTTCCCGAACATTTTTACCAAAGGCGGAGAAATATTTATAGTTCCGGAATCTTTCCAGAGCCGTTCATTATATGTGTATCGCGCTGTAAAGTTTCCGGACGTATGGGTACGCTGCGAGATGTTATTGTCTGATCTTGAATGCGTTGATTCCGTATTTGTTAACTCCGGATCCGACAAGTATCTGTTTACTTATGAAATCAACGGCGAATCTCAGGATGCTTTGTATAAATACAGAATGCTGAATGATAAAGTTTTGAGGGAAACGCGTGAATTTGTAAAAAGCGACCCTTCCGATTCAAGGCCGGCCGGTAATTTTTTCAAAACTGCCGACGGTACGCTTTTCAGAGTGGCGCAGGACTGCGTCGGGTCTTACGGAACAGCCCTCGTTTTCAATAAAGTTACAGAGCTTAGCGAACATGGGTATTCCGAGGAGCAGTTCCAAAAGCTTTCGCAAGGCGACATTGTTTTAAGTAAAAACATCAAGTATTCAGGAATTCACACTTACAACGGAACGGACCGTTTTGAAGTTATTGATCTTAAATGGCAGATCATCCACCCGCTCTCGTTACCTTATAAATTTGTCCATCATTTTATCCGTTTGTTTAAGAAGAAAAAGCGTTATGAAAAAAAGTCTGATTAAAAGAATTATCCATCATAATCCGTTTGCGGCGGCGAGACGTCACAATATGAGGCGGCGTCTCAAGAATACGGGAATGACGCTCCTTTGCCCGAGCTGTATGGGCGGGGAACTTTTCCACGATCTCGGACTGCGTTTTTGCTCTCCTACTGTCAATCTTATGATGTATCAGACTGATTTCGTAAAGTTTGTCACTCATTTTGACGAGTATATGGCGAAGAAGTTTGAGTTCTTCGATCATCCTGAATATGACTTCCCATGCGCAAAGCTCGGCGACGTCACGATCCATTTTACTCACTATAAAACTAAAGAGGAAGCGCTTGAAAAATGGTATTCGAGGTCGGAACGCATCGACCGGGACAATATGTTTATCTATTGCTCCGAGCGCGACGGCATCACAAAAGAAGAGATCGAATCTCTCGGAAAACTGAGAGTTCGCGGTATCGTTGTGTTTACTGCTCATCCGTTCCCCGACATCCCATACGTTCTCTATATACCGGACTTCAAGGACATTGGTGTAGTCGATGATATTCAGAAGATCAATTACCCTAGCGAAAAGCGTAACTATGAAAAGTATTTCGATTTCGTAAAATGGTTCAACGAGGCAAACGGCGGTGACTACGACGTGTCGCCTTATTCGAGAGTAAAAGAAAAATAAAGGAGATGCCGGTATGGGATCGGAACCGCTGATATCGGTTATTATCCCGGTATACAAAACCGAAAAATATCTTGACAGGTGCGTAGAGTCTGTCGTTTCTCAGACTTATAAGGATCTTGAGATCATTCTCGTCGACGACGGCTCTCCCGACAGATGCCCGCAGATTTGCGATGAGTGGGCGTCGAAGGACTCGCGAGTCAAAGTCATTCACAAAGAAAACGGCGGCGCGGCGGATGCAAAAAACGCAGGCCTTGATGCGGCGCGCGGCGACTATATCTCACTTATCGATTCCGACGATGTAATCTCTCCCTATATGTATTCGGCTCTTATGGCACTGTCTGAAGAATATAACGCGGATATAGTCGACTCGCTGATTCAAAAGATCAATGAAGCGGATACTCCCGAAATAAGAAACGAGCGCGGAAACGTAAAACTCTATAATGCGGAGACAGCGCTTTCCGAGCTTATGAAAGACAAGACTGTTCGGCAGACTCCGTGCAATAAACTATATAGATCGAGCGTCATAGGCAATACAAGATTTACCGCGGGAAAGTACATCGACGACGAATACTGGACTTACAAGGTCGTCGGCAATTCTTCAAATTACGTCTTTACCGACGCGGTCTATTACTATTACGTACAGCATAGCGAGAGTGCAATGGGGCGAGAGTATTCGCTTTCCAGGATTGACGCCGTCGACGCTTTGATGGAAAGACGCGATTATATAAGAGAACGTTTTCCGCGCATTTTTCCCGAAGCTGAAGCGTCATACTTCGGATGTCTCAGATTTCATTTTCAGATGCTTTGTTACTATAATGAACTTGATCCGGATAAGAAATTCAGGAATGAATTGCTCGACCGTGTTTCAACGCTAGACAAAAAAATCGTTCTCGATCAATACTGCGGCAAACAGCGAATGTGGGTAAAAGCATTTTATAGGGCTCCTTATTTTACGAGCAGGATAAGAAATCTATTTAAAATTGGTTGGTGAGAAAATGACGCCGAAGATCAGCGTGATCGTACCTGTATATAAAGTCGAAAAATACCTCGACAGATGTGTTTCGAGCATTCTTGAACAGACTTTTAGCGATTTCGAACTCATTCTTGTCGACGACGGTTCCCCCGATAAGTGCGGCGAAATGTGTGATGCATATGCCGAAAAGGACGACCGTATAACAGTGATCCATAAAGAAAACGGTGGCCTTTCTGACGCAAGAAACGCCGGTATCGATATCGCAAATGGTGAGTATCTTTCATTTGTTGACAGCGACGATTACGTCGCTCCTGATTTTCTCGAATCGATGTACGGCGCAATAGATCGCACGGGATGTATGATGTCTGTTTGCGGTATTGAGAGTTTTGACGACAACGGGGCGACGGATGCGATCTATTCTCCCGCAAGTGAAGAAACGGTTGTTATAGGCGAGGATATGTATGAATCTCTTTATCAGCCGTCTGCGTGGAGCAAAATGTATCACAGGAGTATTTTCGATGATATCAGATATCCTGTCGGAAGGCTGTTTGAAGACTGTTTCATATATCATCTGATACTCGATAAGATAGATAAACTCGTATACGTCGGAAAGACTTTATATTACTACTATATACGTACCGACAGCATAATGCATGAACAGTATAAGCTGAAAAACACCGATATCGTCGACGCCGTATATCAAAGAGCGGTCTTCCTTGACGGGAAGGGATACCATAAGCACGCCGATGAAGCGTATCTTGCCGTGTATTCAAGATTGGCAAGCGCGTATACTCAGCTCGATCGCAGACAGCCGGAAATCAAGAGCCGCCTTGAAAAATTAAAGAGTTTGTATGATTCGTGCTACGAACGGATGATAAAAGACGAGCATTTTTCCGCAAAGCAGAAGGCGAAGCTGAGGCTGTTCAGATATGCCCCGTCTTTGCATGTGAAGTTGTTCCCGATGTACACAAAATAGAGAACCGTTATGAATATTATATCAAGGATAGAATGGCGCATCTACAAGGACAAAAAGCGTCGCCGGTTAAAAAACACGTCCCCGAGTATTATTTCATCCAACTGCAACGGAGGCGTAATACTTCACGATCTTGGTCTGAGATTCAATACTCCGACCGTAAATCTGCTCTTTGAAGCGCACGATTATATCAAGTTCATATCCGACATTGACAGATATCTTTCCGCAGAGCTCGTCGAGATGCCGTCGGACAAGCCTTATCCGGTCGGTTTACTTGACGACGTCAAAGTGTACTTTATGCACTATGACTCTTTTGAAAATGCAAAGGCTAAATGGTATGAACGCCGTGAAAGAGTTGACCGCGGCAATATGTTTTTTATGTTTACCGACAAGGACGGGTGTACGGACGACGATCTTTCGGCGTTCGACGCTCTGCCGTATAAAAACAAAGTCGTTTTCACTCACGTGCCGAGACCTGACATCAAATCATCATATTATATTAAAGGTTTTGAGAATAACGCTGAAGTAGGAATTCTTTCCGATTTTAAAGAAGGCTTCCTCAGAAGACGGTATATAGATCAATACGATTATGTTTCATTTTTGAACGGAGATAAAGATTAATAAAAGCTGCAATATGAAAAAAACGTTGATTTTTATACTCCATACGCTGAACGTGGGCGGTGGAGAACGCCATTCGATAACCGTTGCCAATTATCTTGCACAGAACGGATATGACGTTACGGTCATTCTTATTGATGATCCCGTTGTAAGATTCAAAGCTGACGACAGAATAAAAATCATATATTTAAAGAATAAGTTTGACGATATTTCCTGTTTCGATTTAACGAAAAACGTTTCTCCTTGTGAGATCATCGAATCAAAAACAGATGATTACAGCGTAGATTTGATCGACAGAATCAAGCTGAATGTTTTTAGGCATATTAATATAAAACGTTATCAGTCAAAGGACAGCGAACTATATTTCAGAAAGAATTATATTAACAAGCTGCGCGAGTATCTCTCCTCCCGCCCGGACGCATTTGTGATCTCGTTTATGACGGTATGCAACATAGTGACCGCGGCTGCGCTTGAAGGACTTCCGAACAAAGGCATGTTTTCCGAATTTACATCCCCGGCGACAGAATTTCCGAAAGAGCATTATATGAACGACATTAAACGTCGATATTATCAGAACGATATCGGCGGTATATTCCAAACTGAGGAAGAACGAGATTTTTATACATATCTGAAGGATAAAAGATCATACGTTATTCCGAACCCTGTCTTAGGCGATTACCCTGAAAGATTCGTTGGAGAGAGAAAGAAGATCATTGTCAATTTCTGCAGACTCAACAAAGCAAAAAATCTATTTCTTCTGGCAGACGCTTTTGCGTTGTTTTCTGCGGAGTATCCGGATTATGAGCTTCATATTTACGGCGAAGGGGCTTTAAAAGAAGAGATCGAATCGTACATTGATGATCTCGGATTGAAAGATAAGATCAGACTGCTTCCTTTTGATACAAAACTTCACGGTAAGATCAAAGACCACGCCATGTTCGTGTCTTCGTCAGATTATGAAGGTATATCTAATTCAATGCTCGAAGCGATGGCGATAGGACTTCCTGTAATTTGCACGGACTGTCCCGCAGGCGGGGCCAGGATGGTTATCGAGGATCACATAAACGGAATACTTGTGCCGGTCAGGGACAAGGTCGCAATGTACAAAGCGATGAAAGAGTTGATCGACGACCCGGCGCTTGCCGAGAAATTATCAGTAAATGCTGTATCTGTAAAAGAAAAGTATTCCGTTGAAAATATAGGTAAAATGTGGGCGGATGCGCTCGATAGAGAAATGTCGGAGAAGCAATAACCGCGAGCCGCAATCAGTATCATCTCGAAAGGAATTATTATGAGCAGAATATTGGTAGGTACTCCGGTCAGGCAAAAGGCTTCGGTACTTAATGAGTTTTTGAAGGGATTCATAGATGCCGATAAAGGCGGGCATTCGCTTTCATATTTTTTTGTTGATGATAACGTGGAAGAAGCGCCATCAAAGCTGCTTGAGGATTTTGCTCGTTCAAACGCCGATTCCGAAGTCATTATCAAAAAGGCCGACGAGCTGATCAAGACGAACGAAAGCGTTACCTATATTCGCAACGATTCGTCCCATTTCTGGAATTCGGGAAGCTTGAACAGGATAGCGAATTTCAAAAACGCGGCGATCCGGTATTGTATAGATAATAAGTATGATTATCTGTTTTTGATTGACTCGGACATCGTTATCAATTCTTATACTATTCCGCACCTGATCTCAAGAAACGTTGATATAGTATCTAACGTATTCTGGTCGCAGTGGCATCCCGGATATCCGCTTATGCCTCAATGTTTCTGGATACCCGATCCGTATAAGCAATATAAATCGTTCAACGTGGAGAGAACTTATAAAGAAGCGGACCAGATGAGATTTGACTTGTTTGCGAAGGCAAGGGTTCCCGGTCTTTATAAAGTGGACGGACTCGGCGCTTGTACGATGATAACGAGAGCGTCTCTCGAAAAGGGAGTCAGCTTCAAACGGATACCGAATCTGTCGATACCCGGAGAAGACCGCGACTTCTGTATCAGAGCGGGTGTTCTCGGTATAGATCTTTATCTTGATACCGTCTATCCCGTTTACCATATTTTCAGAGAAGAATACGTGTCGCGCGTCGATGAATACAAACGCGACGGATTCAAGTTCGATATGTGTATGTCGGCAAGTCCGGTATCTTTAAATAAAGACATAAAGAATAAAAGCCCTATCTCAAAAGTTCTCGGTATGGTGAGCTCCGGAGGAAAGAGATTCTCAAGACATTTTAAAAACAAAAAGATAAAACGAAAAAACGCAGAGGCAGCATCATACAAGCGGAGCGTCAGAAGGACCGATAACGGGAAGATCGTACTTGCCATGGTATTTGACGGGAACGAACGCGATTTTTCAAGAACTGTTGAAAGCGCTTCCTTCGTCGATCATGCGGTTATCATATGCAAACCTGACACCGGCGGCAGCATCGCCTTTTGCGAGTCTGTACTCGGCGATATACCTCACACTGTTATATCATTTGATAATATTACGTCGCAAGAGGGGGAGAGCATCGGCAGGATGCTCTGGAATGAAGCCGCAAAGTGCGATCCGGGCTGGATACTTTTGCTTGATCCCGGAGAGGTCCTTCAGGAAAAAGCGGACGGTATCATAAAATGTCTTATCGGCGTGGATTCAAAAGACGCGTTTATGTTCAGACGTCTTGACATGTATGATGAAGAGAGATATATCGATTCTCACCTGGCCGATCCGTACGACCTATACAAACCGTATCTCATAAGGTTTCAGCCGAAGTATCATTATAAATGGACCGGAGCTGACAAAGAGAGATTTCCCATAGACGTATACGAAGACCCGTATGTCAATATCGATCTTTACGTCAAAGATCATTCCGAAAAGGGAAGAGTCGGGGGCGATTTCGATCTCGGGTATTATAAAGATCTGCCCGACGAAATGCTCGTCTGAAAACAAACTTTGATCGACGATGAAACGCTTTATTTTGCGGCGGCGCGTCATAATACCTGTTTCGATAGTTTTCATTATTATGGTATTGTGCGCTTTGTTATTATTGTTCTCGAAATATGCCTTGAGAGTCACGGAGTATAAAATTGACGGCGGAGTTTCTGATCCGATAGTTATCGTACAGTTATCAGATCTTCATTCTGCGTCCTTCGGCGACGGAAACGAGCGCCTATATGAGCGTGTGAAGGATATATCTCCCGACGTTATCTGTTTTACCGGAGACACGGTGTCGTCTTCTGACGTTGATTTTTCCGTAGCGTCAGGTCTTGTTGAACGTCTGTCAGGTCTTGCCCCGGTCTATATATCGCTCGGCAATCACGAGACCGATCTTGACAAAGACTCGCTCGAACGCTTTGTCATCGAAATGGAGAGCGCGGGCGGAGTTGTTCTTGAGAAGGAATACGTTGACACAAAGATCAACGGAAACGCGGTAAGGATCGGCGGAACGTCCGGGTATGCGCTGTCTGTCCCGTTCTGGGAGGCGTCATACGGAGTGAGCGCGAAAGATCACTTTAACGATGAGTCGTTTTCGGAACAGAGATTCATGCTCGACTTTGAAAATACGGATAATTACAAAATACTCCTGCTCCACCGTCCGGAAGCGGCGACGCTTTTCTGGGCAGACTCAGGGTGGTACGACGTTGATCTCGTCCTATCCGGTCACACTCACGGAGGACAGGTGCGTCTTCCGTTTATCGGCGGCTTAATGGCTCCCGAAGAGGGATGGTTCCCGAAGTATGAGTACGGTCATTTTGTAAAAAACGGTGTTGACGTTATCGTTTCCGCCGGTCTCGGTACGGGGAAGGGTATCCCCCGTTTCAATAATATACCCGAGATCGTGTCAGTTACGGTCGAATGATATGGTGTTGTGCTGAAAAACGCATTCAAAATTGCACTTATTTCTGAATAAAAATAATATTAATTATGTGATTTTTGAATAAAATTCACACGATGCTTTCATTTTTTACAATTATTGATTGACATATAATAATTACGATAGTATAATATATCGCGAAAGTTTATTTATGAAAGGTGAGACAAAACAATGAGAGTTTATAATTTCTCGGCAGGTCCTTCGATGCTGCCCGTGCCCGTGCTTGAAAAAGCAGCTTCCGAAATGCTCGATTACGAAGGAAGCGGAATGTCCGTTATGGAGATGAGTCACCGATCTCCGGTATACGATGCGATAATCAAAGACGCCGAGGCAAAGCTTCGCCTTCTTATGAATATACCCGATAATTATAAAGTTCTGTTCCTTCAGGGCGGCGCTTCGACACAGTTCGCGGCAGTACCGCTCAACCTTATGAACAAAAGCGGAAAAGCGGATTACATCCTTTCCGGTCAGTTCTCCACAAAAGCGTTCAAGGAAGCGCAGAAATACGGTGACGCCGTTGCCGTCGCATCTTCGAAAGACGACAACTTCACGCACGTTCCTGCAACGACGAGAGATACTTTCAGACCCGACGCTGATTACGTGCACATCTGCTTCAACAACACTATCTACGGAACAAAGTATTCCTATATTCCCGATACAGGCGATATTCCGCTCGTAGCCGATATGTCGTCCTGCATCATTTCCGAGCCTGTAGACGTTTCGAAGTTCGGTCTTATCTACGCCGGCGCGCAGAAGAATATGGCTCCCGCCGGACTTACTGTCGTTATCGTCCGCGAAGACCTCATAGGCAACGCGCGTGAGACGACGCCCGCTATGCTCGACTATCAGCTTATGGCGGATAACGGCTCGATGTACAACACTCCTCCTTGCTACTGCATCTATATTGCAAAGCTCGTTTACGAATGGATCCTTTCCATCGGCGGACTTGAGGCGATGAAGGAAATGAACAAGAAGAAGGCGGACCTTCTTTACGGTTATCTCGACAGTCAGGATTACTATATCGCTCCTGTTGAGAAAGAGAGCCGTTCAATGATGAACGTAACGTTCGTAACAGGCGACGCTGAACTCGACAAGAAGTTTGCATCGGAAGCCGCCGCATGCGGACTCAAGAACCTCAAGGGACACAGAAGCGTCGGCGGAATGAGAGCTTCTATCTATAACGCTATGCCGTACGAAGGCGTCGTGGCGCTCGTTGAGTTCATGAAAAAATTTGCAAAGGAAAACCCCAAGGGTTAAGGTATCGTCATGAAGAATATAAAGCTTCTCAATAAAATAGCTCCGGTCGGTATCGCGCAGTTCGACGATAATTACGCGGTGTCCGCCGATATAGAGAATCCCGACGCGATCATGGTGCGTTCCGCCGGAATGCACGATATGCAGTTCGGTAAAGAACTTCTCGCTATCGCAAGATGCGGCGCGGGAGTTAACAATATTCCGATCGACGAGTGCGCAAAGCAGGGTATCGTCGTATTCAACACTCCCGGCGCAAATGCAAACGGCGTTAAAGAGCTTACTATCGCGGCTCTCCTTCTCGCATCGAGAAATATCATCGGAGGTGTTCAGTGGGCGAATATGCTTACCGAAAACGTCGCAAAGTCGGTCGAAGCGGGAAAGAGCACCTACGCGGGATGCGAGGTGGCAGGAAAGACTCTCGGCGTTATAGGTCTCGGCGCGATCGGCGGCATGGTAGCAAACGTTGCTCGTCACCTCGGAATGAAGGTGCTCGGATGCGACCCGTACATAACGGTCGAGGGCGCATGGAACCTCTCGAAGGATATCGCTCAGGCGAAAACCTACGAGGAGATCTACAAAGCGGCGGATTATATCACGCTTCACGTTCCCGCAACTCCCACGACAAAGAATATGATAAATGCCGATACGCTCGCAATGATGAAAGACGGAGTCAAGATCATCAACCTTGCGAGAGCGGATCTTGTAAACGCTGACGATCTCAAGGCGGCTATCGCTTCCGGTAAGGTCTCTTCTTACGTCACGGACTTCCCGACAGAGGATACAGTCGGATGCAAGAATATCATCACGATACCTCACCTCGGCGCGTCCACAGTAGAGTCGGAAGACAACTGTGCCGTTATGGCGGCTCACGAGCTGATCGACTATCTCGAAAACGGCAACATCAAAAACAGCGTGAACTATCCCGCGGTTTCGATGCCTGCAACTCCCGACGCCGTGAGACTCGTTATCCTCCATCTCAACGTTCCGAATATGATATCTCATATTTCCACGTCTCTTGCGGATCAGAACATCAATATCGAGAACCTCGCCAACCGCTCAAAGGGCGACTATGCGTGCACGCTTCTCGATGTTGAGTCCATATCCGACGACATCATAGACAAGATAATATCCATGGAAGGGATCATAAGAGTAATTAAGGTCAAATAAACCTTCCAAATAAAATGCAGCCGTTACCCCGGCTGCATTTTTGCGTTAGAGAACAGTATTTGATTATTTTTGTCTAATGATACACATTTTTGACACCAAGTGTTGCAAATTACACATATAT
>JAFXNX010000288.1 GCA_017529175.1 Clostridia bacterium | reverse complement strand
TTTGATATTGCGAAAGTCAGCATTATCGACGTTCCGTATTTTGCCGATAAACTGTACGATTATTATATCCCCGCCGAGCTTTCGGAAAAGATCGCCGAGGGTTCTCTCGTCTTCGTCCCTTTCGGCGGCGGAAATAAAAAAATGAGCGCCGTCGTCAGAGAGATCTGCGACAAGTCCGAGTTTTCGGAGCTGAAACCGATACTGTCGGTATCGGGAGATTCTCCTCTTATCGACGCGGAGCAGGCGTCCCTTTGCGAATTCCTGAAAAGACACACGCTCTGCACTTTCGGCGAAGCGCTTCGCAGTATCGTGCCGTCCGGAGCTTTTTCAAAGATCACCGAATATCTCGAAGTTGACCCGAAAAAACAGCTCGACGGCGCGACGTCAAAACTGTCCGAACGTTCAGTCGCGCTTTACAGGTATCTGTCCGAGAACGGGAAGTGCCGTATGTCGAAGATCGTCTCCGAGTTCGGGGACGACACGGCAAAATACGTCGTCCCGCTCATAAAAGGCCGCTACGTTATCCGTTCGGTCGATATCAAGGATTCTTTGAACATCAAAACAGAGAATTATATATCTCTTGCGATAAGCCGGGACGATGCGTCCGATATAATCGGAGGTACTTCGACGTACCGCATAAGAAGCGAAGGACAGCTTTCCGCGCTCAAGGTGTTATACAACGCCCGCGCAGAGATGTCTGAGTCGGATCTTACGGCGCAGTCGGGATGCAGCAGAGTCCACGTATCGTCTCTTGAGAAAAAAGGACTTATAACGGTCAGGACCGAAGACGTTGTAAGAAACCCCTACAAGGGAGTTTCAGCGCCAAAAGAGGAGTATATCCTGTCGGAGGCGCAGACGGCGGCGTTACGTGCGCTCGAAGAGCTATATCTTGACGACGCGCCTCGCGCCGCGCTGCTTTACGGAGTTACAGGTTCAGGGAAGACCGCCGTCATAAAGAAAATGATCGACCGCGTCATCGCGGACGGCAAAGGCGTCATTATGCTCGTTCCCGAGATCGCGCTGACGCCTCAGGCGGTCGCGGTATTCTGCGGGTATTACGGAGAAAACGTCTCGGTCTTGCATTCCGGTCTTTCAAGCGGAGAGAGATATGACGCATACCGCAGGATAGGAGACGGCAGAAGCAGTATAGTCATAGGAACGAGAAGCGCGATCTTCGCGCCTCTCAAGAACATAGGACTAATAATAATCGACGAGGAACAGGAACACACTTACAAATCGGATTCCGACCCGAAGTATTCCGCTCATGACGTCGCAAGATTCAGATGCGGCGAGTGCGGCGCCATGCTTCTTCTCGCATCCGCGATGCCGTCCGTCGGAACGTTTTACAAAGCGGTGACGGGCAAGTATTCTCTCGTTGAACTTAAAGAGAGATACGGCGGCGCCGAGCTTCCGAAGGTAAAAATATGCGATATGCGCCGCGAGGCGGTCGCCGGAAACGATTCGCCTCTTTCCACCGAGCTTATCGAACGCCTCACGGAGACTTCTGATTCCGGCGAGCAGTCGATAGTGTTCCTTAACAGACGCGGTTATAACAGCTCCGTCGCGTGTATGTGCTGCGGAGAAAGCATAAAATGTCCGAACTGCTCCGTCTCGATGACTTTCCACACCTACCGCTCTATAGGAGCAGACTCTGACGATGAGTTCTCCGGCAGAACACGCCGCGGATATCTGTCGTGTCATTACTGCGGTCACCGCGAGGCGGTACCGGATAAGTGTCCTTCGTGCTCGAAGGAGCATTTCAGATACGTCGGATGCGGAACGCAGAAGGCGGAAGAGGAGATATTGCGTCTCGTACCCGGCGCGAAAGTCGCGCGCATGGATATGGACACGACCGGCGCGAAGTTTTCTCACGAAAAGATCCTCGGCGTATTCAGAAAAGGGGACGCCAACATCCTTCTCGGAACGCAGATGGTCGCAAAGGGGCATGATTTTCCGAAGGTCACGACCGTAGGCGTCATCGGCGCCGACGCGTCGCTTTACATAGAAGATTACAGAGGAGCCGAGCGCACCTTCTCGATGCTGACGCAGGTAATAGGAAGAGCGGGCAGACGAAAAGGGGAAGAGGGCGTCGCGGTGATACAGACGCTGAACCCCGATTCAAACGTGATAAGGGACGCGGCGTATCAGGACTACAGAACGTTCTTTGACAGAGAGATCAGATTAAGACGGGCGCTTGCTTTCCCGCCTTTCTGCGATATAGTCCTGCTGACGCTGTCGTCGTCGGACGAGGCGTACCTTTCGGCGTCGGCGCTAAGGCTTTCGGAGCGCCTTCGGGAACTGCTGTCGGGCACATACTCTGACATAGTTTACCAGGCGTTCGGACCTTTTGAAAACCCCGTTTATAAGATACAGAACGTGTGCAGGATGAGGATGGTCATAAAATGCCGCGTAAACAAGAGAGTGCGCGAACTGCTTGACGTTCTGATGTGCGAATTCGGAAAAAACGGAAAGAAAAAAGTTACGCTCGGGGTCGATATAAACCCGAACAGTATATGAAATATAACGGAGAATTATATGGCAAAGCTCAATATTGTAAAAGTCGGTGACGACGTTTTGAGGAAAAAGTGCCGCCCGGTGATACAGATCACACCGAGAATAATTACTCTTCTCGACGACATGGCAGAAACGCTCCACGAGGCACAAGGCGTCGGACTTGCCGCGCCGCAGGTCGGAGTGCTTCGCAGGATATGTATCGTCGAGTGCGAGCCCGGTCAGATCTACGAAATGATAAACCCCGAGATCATAGCGGTCGAAGGCGAGCAGGAAGAGCTTGAGGGATGTCTTTCAGTTCCCGGTAAATGGGGATATACGAAACGTCCTCTCACGGTTACTGTAAAAGCTATCGACAGGAACGGCAACGAGTATACGGTCACGGGAAGCGACCTTCTCGCAAGGGCGTTCTGCCACGAGATAGACCATCTCGACGGAGTGATATTCACTGATAACGCCGTCAGAATGCTGACGGAAGAAGAAATAGCGGAAATTGAAGAGTGAGGCGAGGTCTGCGAATGAAGATACTTTTTATGGGTACTCCGGATTTTGCGCGTGAGATACTCAGATCTTTGTGCGAGGCGGGCGAGGACGTCGCCGCTGTCGTAACGCAGCCGGACCGTCCGAAGGGAAGAGGGTACCGCCTTGTGCCGTCCCCTGTCAAAGAATACGCCGTGGATAAGGGAATACCTCTGTTTCAGCCGGAGACTCTGAAGGACGGCGCGTTCTCGGACACGCTCTCGTCGATAGGACCGGAGCTCATCATCGTCGCGGCGTACGGAAAAATACTCCCGCCGTATATCATCAATTATCCGAAGTACGGCTGTGTCAACGCGCACGCGTCGATCCTTCCGAAGTACCGCGGCGCCTCTCCCATACAAAGAGCTATAATGAACGGAGAGCGCGAGAGCGGTGTTTGCGCCATGTATATGGACGAAGGACTTGATACCGGAGACGTTATCCTTTGCAAAAAGGTCGCAATAGACGAAAACGATAATTTCGAAACGGTACACGATAAACTCGCCGAGGCGGGCTCGGCGGCGATCCTTGACGCCGTAGGACTCATAAAACGCGGCGAGGCGACAAGAACAAAACAGAACGACGCGGAATCCACTTACGCCGAAAAAATAACGAAGGAAGACCGCGTGATCGATTTTTCAGCGCCCGCTTTGTCGGTGCACAATAAGATAAGGGGACTTTCTCCGTTCCCGAGGGCGTTTGCGTCCCTTCCGAACGGAAAAGTTCTTCAGATAACGCGCTCCGAACTGACGGACAAACCTTTTTCCGGCGCGCCGGGAGAAGTAGTATCGGCGGACAAGGACGGCTTTTGCGTCATGTGCGCTGACGGCGCGCTTCTTATCACAGAGGTCATCCCCGAGGGTAAGGGAAAGATGTCGTCGTCAGACTTCGTAAGAGGAAGACAGATCGCCGTAGGCGAGCGTCTCGGCGTCGCTGAAGCATGATGAAGGCGCACAGCGTAAGAGGCGCGGCGTACGAGTCTCTCGTATCGTTTGCAAAGCACGGAAAATATACGAATCTCGAAGTCGCCGCAAAGCTCTCAAAGTACGATTTTTCCGATGCGGACAAGCGTCTTTACACGACTCTCGTATACGGCGTCGCCGAAAGGATACCGACGATAGATCATATAGTATCTCGTCTGTCGTCGAGACCGCTTGACTCAATAGATATCGAAACGCTGACGTGTTTGCGTCTCGGGATCTATCAGCTCTTGTATACCGACAGGATACCGGATCACGCCGCGGTATCGGAGACTGTCTCACTCGCAAATCCGAGGTCAAAAGGGTTTGTAAACGCGCTCCTTCGCACGTTTTTGCGAAGCGGAAAGGACGTAGCGCTTCCTGATCCGGGAACAGATATGTACGGCTATTTATCAGTCAGATACTCGTGTCCGAAGGAGCTTTGCGCTTTTCTTTGCGGCAAGCTCGGAGAGGACAGGTGCGAAAAGGTGCTCTCGTCGTTTCTCGAGGGGCGCCGCGCAACGGTCAGAGTGAATACTTTGAAGTGCGCCGCCGAGGAGCTTACAGGCAACGTGTTCCCGCGGGGAACTGTCAATCCTTTATTTGACGATATGATCGACGTCGACAGTTTATCCGGTGCCGATATGACGGACGGCAGATGGTTCGTACAGGACGCCGCGTCCCGCCTTGCGGTATCGGCGCTGTCGCCGCTTCCTGGAGAGACGGTAGTCGACACCTGCGCCGCCCCCGGTGGAAAATCGTTTTCCGCATCGATCGATATGAAGAACGAAGGAAAGGTATTTTCATTCGATCTTCATGAAAACAAGACAGACCTCATAAGACGCGGCGCGGCGCGTCTCGGAATAGATATTATCGACGCCGCCTGCCGGGATGCTACAAAGCCTGACCCTTCCCTGACAGGGAAAGCCGATCGCGTGATATGCGACGCTCCGTGTTCCGGGCTCGGCGTGATATCAAAGAAACCGGATATTAAATATAAGAGCGTCGAAGATATATCCCGACTTCCGGACGTACAGATCAAAGTGCTTGAAGGCGCGTCGGAATACGTAAGACGCGGGGGCGTGATCGTTTATTCCACCTGTACGGTCAACCCGGATGAAAACGAAGGGGTCGTATCCCGCTTTCTTGACAAAAACAAAGATTTCACACTCGTTCCGTTTACGGCAGGCGGGATAACGTCGGAGAGCGGAATGCTGACATTGCTGCCGTATGAATACGGCACAGACGGATTCTTTATTTCAAAAATGACCCGTAATGACGGGAACTGAAGGATATCTGATGGAACAACAAATGGAAATCGAGCTCAAGGCCGATATCCTCTCGATGAGCGAAGAGGAGATAATTACGTTCGTCTCATCGGAACTCTCGGAGCCTGCATATCGCGGAGCGCAGCTTTACTCGTGGCTTCAGAAGGGCGCGTCGATTGACGAGATGACAAATCTTCCGAAGTCAATGAGGGCAGAACTCAAAGAACGCGCGGAGTACAAACTTCCCGCGATCGCGTCAAAGCTCGTATCAAAGATCGACGGAACGGTAAAGTATCTTTTCGAGCTGTCGGACGGCGAGAGAGTCGAGAGCGTATTCATGAAGTACGAGCACGGAAATACCGTCTGCGTTTCCTGCCAGGCGGGGTGCCGCATGGGATGTAAATTCTGCGCATCAACACTCAAAGGAAAGTCGCGGGACCTTGCTCCCTCCGAAATACTCGGACAGGTGATCGCGATCACGCGAGACACGGGAGAGAGAGTAGGCGGCATCGTGATGATGGGTATCGGCGAGCCGTTTGACAACTACGACTCGGCAGTTAAGTTTCTTCGCCTCGTATCATGCGAAAAAGGACTCGGCATAGGACTTCGCCACATTTCGGTATCGACCTGCGGCGTCGTTCCGGGGATCGTTCGCCTTGCGAAAGAAGGACTTCCCGTGACGCTCTCCGTCTCACTGCACGCGGTCGACGACGAGACGCGCTCATCCATAATGCCGATAAACAATAAATACAACATAGATATGCTTCTTGACGCGTGCAACTTCTATTTTGAATCTACCGGAAGGCGCGTTTCTTTCGAGTACACGCTTATCGCCGGGAAGAACGATTCCGAACGGGACGCTTTGCGCCTTGCAAGTCTCCTTAAAGGAAAGATCAAATCTTCGTGCCACGTCAACCTGATAAGACTCAACTCCGTTGACGAAACGCCGTTTGAGGGAAGCGCCAAGGCGAGAGCGGACGCGTTTTGCAGTCTTTTGAACGAGCGCGGCGTGACGGCGACCGTGAGGCGGCGCCTCGGATCGGATATTAACGCGTCGTGCGGACAGCTCAGACTCTCATCAATTAAAGAAAACAATAACAATAACTGATATTTACACTTCGGCGGGAAAGCCGAAAAGCGGGGTGATGTATTTGTATTACCACGGACTCAGCGACGTCGGGAAAAAAAGATCAAACAACCAGGACGTCTACAGCGTAAAAGAATATAAGTGCGGAGCGGTGCTCGGAGTCGTATGCGACGGAATGGGCGGCGCCAGCGGCGGCGAGACCGCAAGTTCGACCGCGCTTAAGATCTTCACGGACGAGATCGACGGTTTGATGACGCACGCGCAGAAGAGCGGAAGGCACATGGCGGAAAAGCGGATAACGGATGCGCTGTCTGTCGCGGTCAGAAAATCGAACGAAGCCGTATTCGCCATGTCGAGAGAGGACGCCTCTCTTGCAGGGATGGGAACGACGCTCGTCGCGTCTCTCGTTTATTTCAACCGTATTTATACCGTCAATATCGGAGACAGCAGGATGTATCTTATCGACGATGATAAGATAGTTCAGGTGACCCACGATCACTCCTACGTTCAGTATCTTGTGGACATCGGAAAGATGACGGAGGAAGAAGCCGCCGTCTCGTGCAACAAGAACATAATCATGAGGGCGGTCGGAACGGAGTATGACCTTGAGCCGGATATTTATCTGACCGAAATTAAGAAAAACTCCGACACCGGACGTCTTCACATCCTCCTCTGTACCGACGGGCTTTCAAACCACGTAAGCAAGGAAAAAATGCTTGAGATCGTGAACTCGTACGGTAACGGAACGGTCAAGTCAAGCGACGCGGCGGATGGCGACGGCGCGCCGGAAACGGCGGTCGAAAAGCTCGTTGAGACCGCAAACGAAAACGGCGGAAGCGACAATATTACGGTCGTTCTGATATCGCTGTAATGACAGATACGGATAATAAAGAGGTTTGTTATGGAATCTAATTACGAAAAATATGTAGGCGCCGTTCTCGACGGTAAGTACAGAATAGAAAAGGTCATCGGAATGGGCGGTATGGCGGTCGTTTTCAAGGCGCAGAATATCGCCACCGGAAGGACCGTTGCGATAAAGCTCCTCAGAGAAGACATAGCGCAGGAAGAGGAGAGCGTAAAACGCTTCATTAATGAATCGAAAGCGGTATCTATGCTCTCTCATCCCAACATCGTAAAGATATATGCGGTATCTGTCAGAGAAGACCTCAAGTATATCGTTATGGAATACATAGAGGGCATCACTCTTAAAACGTATATGCAGAAAAAGAAGGTGCTCACTCTTCAGGAGACGATAAAGTGCGCGAGTCAGATACTCGGCGCGCTCGATCACGCGCACTCAAAGGGCATAGTTCACAGAGATATAAAGCCGCAGAATATCATGCTGACAAAGACGGGACAGCTCAAAGTCACGGACTTCGGTATTGCAAAACTGCCGAACGCGGAGACTGTCACCATGACGGACAAAGCTATCGGAACGGTCTACTATATCAGCCCGGAGCAGGCGAGCGGAAAGACGATCGACGCAAGAAGCGACCTTTACTCTCTCGGCGTCACGATGTACGAAATGTCGACCGGAGAGCTGCCCTTCAACGCGGAGAGCCCGGTTTCCGTCGCTCTCATGCAGGTGAACGAGAAAGCGGTCCCGCCGAAGGAGATAAATCCCGAGATACCGACGGGACTACAGCAGATAATCGCAAACGCCATGGAAAAATCTCCGGACGAGAGATATCAGAGCGCAAAGGAAATGCTCGCCGACCTCATGACTCTTCGGAACGACCCCAAAGCAACTTTTAAAAACGGCAACAAGAAAGTTGAAAAGACCGGATTCAAGGGCCTTATATCGCAAATGCTCCACGGCAGCACGATGCTTCCGATAATCCTCGGAGTTACGATACCTTTTGTCATCATACTCATTATCTCGGGACTTATCGCCATATCAAAAGTGACCGACGTCAAGACCACGACCGAAACAATCGTTGTCGACGATTTCGTCGGGCAGAACTATTACAACAACGAGGACCTTCGTACGGCGCTCAAAAATTCCGAGATATACAAGGTGGAGACCGTAACGAAGGAAGACGACGAACACGAGCCGGGATATATCCTCGAACAGAGCCCGAAGGCGGGTACAAAGAAGAAGATCGAGCGCGGCGTGTCGTACTGCGAGCTGACTCTCACTATCAGCGCGACCGGAGAGTCGGCACTAATTCCTACGCTCTCGTCATACGGAAGACGCGAGGCGGAGCTGAAACTCAAATCTCTCGGAATCCCTTATGAGATCAAGGAGGAAGAAAACGACATTTACGAGGCGGACCAGGTCATTAAGACAGAGCCCGGTCCCGGCGAAAAACTCGAGAGAGACGCGAAACTCATTCTCTACGTCAGCCTCGGTCCGAAGGACGGAGAGATCGAAGTGCCGTATCTCGTCGGAACAGATGAGAAAGAAGCGCTGAAACTTCTTCAGGATAAAAAACTTGCGATAGGAAACGCAACTTATACGAAGTCCGACAAGAAAGTTAAAACCGTTATCAGCCAAAGCGTGACGCCCGGTACCAAAGTCGGTAAGAATACGAAGATAGATATAGTCATAAGCGGCGGTAAAGACTACGATCCCGCAAAGGGAATAGTCGACGAAGAAACGACAAAGGCGCCGGATACCACGAAAGCGCCGGATACGACAAAGGCGCCGGATACGACGAAGGCGCCGGATACCACGAAAACGCCCGACACCACGAAAGCGCCGGATACGACAAAGGCGCCCGATACGACGAAAGCGCCTGACACGATCGCGCCGGAAAGCGATCACGAAGCGGGCGAAAGCGGGGAGGCGCCGGGTGGCAACTGAGCGTACGCCTGATGCGCGGCGCGCAATATCGGAGGGTATCATTCTCAAAGGCGTCGGCGGGCTTTACACAGCCCTTTGCGACGACGGCGCATCGGTAAGCTGCCGTGCGAGAGGAAAATTCAGACACGACGGTATAACGCCGCTCGTCGGCGACAGGGTCGAAGTATCGCTTGACGATAAAGAAAACGGAGAGTGCGCCATAGAGCGGATACTTCCGAGAAGGAACTCGCTCGTTCGTCCCGCAGTCGCAAATCTTACGCATCTCTTTATAGTAGTTCCTTCCGCAAAGCCGAAGCCGGATCTTCTTACGGTGGATAAGATCATATCTGTTTCGGAGAGCCGGGATATAGAGCCTGTCGTCATAGTCAATAAAGCGGACATCGCGCCGGACGAGGCTTCGTCGATCAAAAAGATCTACGACACGGCAGGACTTGACTGTATTCTCCTCAGCGCCGCGACGGGCGACGGGTGCGACGCGCTCCTTGACTATTTTAAGGAACACTCAAAGCAGAGCGTTATGACCTGCGCGCTCGCGGGAACGTCCGCTGCGGGAAAATCGACTCTTATGAAGCGCCTTTTTCCGTCGCTCGACCTGAAAACGGGTGAGGTGAGCCGTAAAACCGAAAGAGGAAGACATACGACAAGACACGTCGAGCTCTTCCCGGTCTTCGGCGACGGAAGATGCTATATCGCCGACACTCCCGGTTTTTCCCTGCTCGATTTCGCCTCGTTCAATTTCTGTACGCTCTCAGAGCTTCCATACGCGTTCAGAGAGTTCAAAGACGCGATAGGGAAATGCAGATACACCAAATGTACCCATACAAAAGAAGAGGGCTGCGCGGTGCTTGAAAAAGTGCGGGAAGGCGCTGTCGCAAAGGAGCGTCACGATAATTACGTGATTCTTTACAACGAAATAAAAAAAACTCCCGAATGGAAGAGGAAAAAGATGCAGACCTTCGAGTGAGAAGACGGTAACTCTTTCGGCGTTTTACGAATATAATGTAGTAAAATATCGAAGGAGTGATGCAAATGAAAGTCACAGTCGTAAAGAGCCCTAAAATACTTATCCCGTTTCTCAAAAAAATATTTCACCTGAAATAATCTGAGGGGGAGCGGCGGGTAGATAAAGGTTTTTGCGAGATACTTAAAACGGTTTGCGTACCGGTAAAACGGTGCCGATCCTATGAATGCCGAAAGAAAGATCCGAAAACAAACGTTTTCGGATCTTTCTCAGAGCGAAGACAAACTTGTTAGAGCGGCAATGATAAGGAAAAGCCAAAAAGACGACGCAAGCATAACAGACACAAACAGATAACGCAAACAAACGATCAATGGCGGGCAAAATGCCCGCCACATTGCCTTTTTGCGATCTTGCCCTCTAACGTAGACTACTACGCCGACGATGGCAAGATCGCAAAATCTACCTGCGTTTCTCTCACTCTGACTCAGGCTGCAGACTTTGTCTGCAGCCTCAGAAAGATCCGAAAACAAACGTTTTCGGATCTTTCTTTATGAGGAGCTGATTTTGACACAGCCCCCGGGGAACTATTATTTGCTTACAACGAACGCGAAGGGAAGTTTCCATGAGGAGTTGGAGTAGTAGAACGTAACGCTCGTCATCAGCCAGTCGTTGTCGTAGTACATACAGGACGAGCTGCCGCCGTCAAGGTTTGCGGCGTTGACTGCTCCGTATTCCATCATGATATCGATAAGGTCGGACGCTGATGCGCCGAGGTGTCCCGCTTTGCCGCGTCCGTCTGTGACGAGCAAAAGGATCGAGCCGTCCGCGCACTGACCGATAGCGGTCCTCGGATTGAGTCCGCTTCCCGCGCCGTTGAGACCGCGCTCCTTGCCGTTAATTACGAGCTGAACGAAGTGGTTGTTCGCGTCGGAGCTCTCTTCCTGGAAAGTCACGGCGTCGCGTATCTTCTTTTCATGGATGATATTCTCCATTTCAGCGGGAGTCAGTCCCTCGATGCTGAATATCTCGAGAATATTGTCCTCTGTCAGACCGATAAGAACGTATCCGCGGTCGCCGCTCGGATTGTTCATCTGTATCTCGCCGTGAGATACGACGACTCCCATCGGAGCGCCGCCGGAGTTGTTGTAGGAATTGTAGATACCGCCGTTGATCCCCGCGAGCGCGTTGTTGTCGTTGACAAGAACGTCAAGCGTCACGCCCTCGTCTCTCCACGGATAGATGGTGGCAAGAGAAACTCTCGACGGGTCTTTGACCTTTATCATATATCCCGTGAAAGTTCTTCCGGGTATCTCGATGACTTCGACGTCTTTTTCATCGGTAAGCGCCGGGTCGTCGGTGTTCTCAGAGCCGTTGTTTATCGTGATAAGGTTTGCGTCGACCTCGTCTCCGAATTTTTCCATCGAGTTCGCATCGACAATCTTCTGTACTTCTTCCGAATTGAGGAAGAGGGACACGACGAATTTGAGCTGACCGGTTTCAAGAAGAGTGGTCGTCAGTATCTCTTTCGCCTTCGGAGAAGTGTCTCCGAGTATCATTTTTACGGTGAGAACGAGCGTTGCGGCAAGTACGAGTATGAATACGAGGATGACCGAGAGGATGCGAAGGATTATTTTCAATGCCTTCCTGCCGCCGCTGTTGTTTTTCATATATTGTTCGTTAGTCATATTTTCTGACCTCATGGTTATTGCCTGTCGGCGACAGCCCAGTGCGGGTTGTTGACGCCGTCGTTGGAATCGTCAATATACACGAAATAGAACGTGCTGTCGATCGTATCGACCTTTTGCACCCCGTTAGACATATTCATCAGCTTGTCGATCTTTATATGACACGAGAAGCACTCATCGGAAAACTTTACGTAGTCGGAAAGCTCTTCCGTCTGGAACTGATACGTGTGGTCGCTTGTGAAGGTTATATCTATACCGTTTGCGTATTTCCACATACTGTCGTAAAGATACGATCCCTTGATCAGATATACAGCAAGCTTTTCAAATCCGTTGTTCGGTCCGGTCAGGTCCTGAGTCATAAACATACTCCACGTCTTGCCGACCGTGATGGGATCGGGGTTGCCGGGAAGGTCTTGCGGCATGGTATCGGACTTTTGCATTGTGTGCGCTTCAATCAGCGTATCCTTTTTCGTGAACTCAACTTCCGCGCCGTTCTCGTCTTTTACCTTGAATTCATTTCCCTTGTCGATAAGACAGAGCTCGTAAGTCGCAAGCTCGGGAATATCGTCGCAGTATTCCTTGACGTACTTGTAATCGTTTATCTCGGAGATCTTCGCCGAGGTGGGGTCGATCATCTTTTCGCCGGAGTATATTCTGTAATTTGAGAATATCTTAGCAGTATAATTCACGAACGATATGGGGTCTTTTCCGTTAAAGGAAGCGGAGTTTCCCGCGGAGTCCGTTATTACGGTGTCCTTGTGGAAGAGAGATGCGACGCTGTAGGAGTAAAGCCCTTCCGTGTCGGAAGCTTTTCCTTCGATCACGCTGCCGCCGGACGATACCGTTACAGTCGACGGGAAATCAAAAGAGAAGACGTCGGCGCTGCACGAGAGTATTTCCCATTCGGTGACGGGGAAGATCGCGAGCACAGTCTCTTCCTTGACGCTCTTCGCCTCGATGCTTCCGACCTTGAAACCGTTGAGATAAATCAGATACGATACCGTATCCGCGGAAAGACCGTTCCGGGCTTTTTTATAGGTCAGCTCTCCGACGGAGAAAGCATTTTGATAGTCCTTCAGCTCGGCTTCCGTGGGAGAGAACTTTTCTTTTATCGTGTCAAGAGTGAGTTCTTTTTCAATTTGCCCTTTCGACGCCGCAAACTTGATGTCCGAAAGTTTTGACGCGATAACGTTGTCGATCTGCGACCCCTCGAAGTCGGAGAGCAGTCCGTGAACGTATATCAGAAAGACCGTCGCGAGTACGAGCAGGACTCCGAGATATATCAGAAAACCCTTTGCAAAAGCTCCGAATCTCTTCTTTTCCTTTGCCGGCGCGGCGGGGCGCTTTTGCGGCGCTCTCGACCTTGAAGGTCTGACTGTCCGCACCGGTTGAGCGCGAACGTATTCGGGACGCTGAGACCTTTGCGCCGCGGAAGACGGCTCTCTTGCAGGTCTTGCGGGACGGACTTCGGATGCCGGCGCTCTTCTTGCCGCAGTCTGGCGCGGCGGTAACTGCCTGCTCTGTGCAGGCCTTCTTGCCGTCGCGGGATTTGCAGGCCTTGTTCGACGCTTTATCGGTATCGCGTCGTCATCAAACTGATCGTAATTCCTGTCGTTTCTCATTTATTGACCTTTCGATGTGCGATTATTTTTTCAGAAACACCAATATTCATTATATTATATCATATAACCGCCTATAATTCAAGTTAAATCGACGATAAACGTCATTCTTTACTCATCATCATTATTATATTCACAAAATAATAAACAAATCGAGGCAACTTGTGCGGTTTTTGTATTTAAATGACGGGATAAAATCAAAAAAAGCTTGTAATTTCGATCGCCGTCTGCAATAATATATGCGGAACTTCAATAATGCTTCACACCGGAGGAAATATGGAACTGATAAATAAACTTATAAAAGATCTTCCGGGCGACAAATGGTCGTCGGAATACGTTGACGGCGGCGTCCTCTGTATGAGCGCGGGTACGCCCGACAGACTTATTGAGCGAGTGATCGAAAAAAGAATATCGAACGCCGCTCGCCGCGCGGGTATCGACGGCGCAGTATGCGAGATCACGGACGGATTTGACAGAATAAAAGCGGAGTACGAAAAATCCGAAGAGGCGAGAGGCGACGTCACGCTGAAGATCACCGCCTGCGGAAAAACGGAAGAGGGAACTGTCCCGCTTGAGGTCAAGGTCAAAGACGTGATATATGACCACGACCTCGGCTCCGACTGCGACGACGGGGGAGCTGTCGCCGTACTCCTCAACGCCCACAGAGAGGGCGTCTGCCGCGTGCTCGCCATCACGAGCTGCGTCTATAACCCTTACGCTTCATACTGCGTCGGTATAATGTGCGAATACTTCGGCGTCGACGATATCGAGATCGGCGTCGATACGGAACGCGATACGCTCTCGAACGACGGCTGGTGGCAGTGCTCCAAGAGCCAGGCGGAAAAGTATTATCTTGACGCGGGAAGAGAGTACCCCGTATACGAATCGAATATCCCGCTTATAAGACGCAAACTTGCAAAGAGCCGCGGTAACGTCACGCTCCTCACGACCGGCTCCCTCACGACCCTGCTTCCTCTCATGGAATCAAAACCCGACGAATACAGCCCCCTCGACGGATGCTCCTTGTTCCGCGAAAAAGTCGGTCACTACGTCTGCGGCGGCGGTAAATTCCCCGAAGGAACGCAAGAGAGCAACTTCCTTTGCGACCCCGAAGCCGCCGACGTCGTCATCAATAAATATCTAAAGGGCTACCCGGTCACCTTCTTCGGCGCGGAAGTCGCCGGCGGTACGCTCTCCGGCATCGTTATGATGCAGGATAAATACAAAGACTACATCCTTCGCGACATCTACCTTCATCACAGACCGTACGACTGCAACCATAACAGCTGGGACCTCGGAACGATGCATTACGCGATCTTCGGCACGACCTACCCCTTCTTCGAGGTAAAACGCGGCTATACTGTCGAGCCATACGGTACCGGCGGATGTATGCGCCTTTATGAGGGCGGATGCCACGAATACGTCGTTCGCCGCGGTTCGTACGAGATCCTGACGGATACCTTCAACGAAATGATAGTCCCCCGCGATTTTTAATAGGATTTTTTAGTGGAAAGTATCGAACGAAAAATGTGTTGACAACAATTAAAAATTGTGTTATCATATTTAAGCGTTCGATACTCCGCAGAGGGATAGCCGTGGTCATAATGGGAGCGCATCAAAAAGGACGCGGTGCGTCGTTTTTGAAAGCGATTAACGAAAATAAGGAGCGGCGAAGCTAAGCTGTGCTTTGAGAACGCCGCGACTATATTTTCGGAAGATGGCGAGTCTTGAAAACCGAAACGGTTTTACTGTTTTACTATAAATACAATTTAATATTCATCCGGAGGGATAGCGAAGTGGTCATAACGCGGCGGTCTTGAAAACCGTTTGAGGTTCAAATCTCACAAGGGTTCGAATCCCTTTCCCTCCGCCAAACATACGGGGGCAGATTTTGCTGTCCCCGTATTTTAGACTGAAAAAACGAGAGGGATTCGAACGGGTCGGTAGTGAATGACAGTCCGGGGGACTGTCAGAGCCGACCCTGACCGAGCGCCGTCGAGGCGCGAGAGCGAATCCCTTTCCCTCCGCCAAAAATACGGGGGCAGCTTTTGCTGTCCCCGTATTTTTATCAAGATAATAAAAAACCCCGCCATAGCGGCGGGGTACAGAAGAGTCATATCCGGTCCGTCGCAGATCTTCTTAATCGAGACGACGCCGGGATTTTGGCATTTTTCATTGAGCATACTGTAAACAGTCGAAGGTGAAACGTTGGATATGTTAAAGAAAGAAATACCGACGAAATTCATCGTCAATTCTCACAAAAAAGTCGGGGGAATTTGATTCAAAACACACAACAAACAGACTTCATTATGTGCCATTTTGTTAACTTGAACTATTGAGTTTTTTGTAATTATATGATATAATTTTATTGATTTGGCGTATGTCGCGGATGACGTCGCCGAGTTTAGCATGATCCAACCCATCACAGCCCGGTACAATCAATTATAACATTTGGAGAGACAGAATGAGAAGCAAAAGATTTTTTTCGGCAATCGCGTTTATTCTTATCATGGCGTTTGCATTTCAGACGGTGGTTTTTGCAGAGGGTGAAGTACAGATCATTACGGAAGACGGCGAGTACGTCGTGAGCGGAACTGCGCCGGTCGACGTTGACGGGTGCAGGGCGACTGTCGTTCTCGACGGCGCGAATATCGCGTCAGTCGGACGTTCGGCGATCATCGTAAAGAACGGAGCAGACGTGACGTTCGTTCTGAACGGCGAGAACGTCATTGCGGGAGATCCCGCGACGCCTTCCTGCGGTATCGAAGTTGAGCTCGGATCATCCGTCACCTTTGAAGGCGACGATATGCTTACTGTTACGGGCGGAGAGTTCGGCGCGGCTATCGGCTCATACGGCACGGAAATAAATATACCCGAAGAGCAGAGGAGAAACGTCGGCGAGATCACGATAAACTCCGGTACGATCATCGCTTACGCGGGCAGAAGAGGATCGGGTATCGGTTCGGGTTATCACGTTAACGGAAATCTTATCACGATTAACGGCGGTACGGTATATGCTTACGGCAGAGAGTGCGGCGCGGGCATCGGATCGGGATACGGTACGAGCGGCGGCGCTCACGGTGTTGCCGCGGTAGGCGAGTACGATTCCGGCAGAATAGTCATAAACGGCGGCGTAGTATACGCATCCGCGAACTATGTCGATAATATAGACAGCTTTAATTACGGCGACCTTGCATCTCTCAACGCGGCGGATCCCTGCACGTTTGCGGCGGGTATCGGCGGCGGATACGGCTCCAGCGCGAGCGACATCGAGATCGTCGGCGGTCACGTATTTGCGCTCGGATCCGGCGGCGGCGCGGGTATCGGCGGCGGACGCGGAACGAGCAAAGCTAAAAATTATAACGAAACGAAATATACTGTCAGCGTGAAGATCGGCGGCGGCGCGGAAGTCATCGCCGTCACGGCTGACAGCAGAGCAAACGAAATCAACAGCGCCGGCGCGGCTATCGGAAGCGGCAGAGGAACTCATACCGGCGGTACGATAGAAATAACCGGGAACGCTGCCGTGACCGCGATCTCCGCAACAGAAGCTCCCGCAATCGGAGTAAGCAAGCAGCAGAGTCCTTATGACGGCGCGATACCTGTCGCGGAATCGATAGTTATAGGCGACAACGTACGGCTTTTCGCAGCATCCGCGGGTACATATGCCGTAGACAAGGATGCCGCAAACCTTTCGATAAACGATAATTACTTCGGCTCCAGCGACCGTTACTTCTTCGGCGAGGACGCTGAATCAATAGGTGATATCGCGAACGTAACGGTCGAGAGCACTAAAGGCGCCGAGTACGGTTACGTTGTTCCTCAGGGAACGGTATCTCTCTGGACGAGAATAAAAGCATATAACACGCAGAGTACCGCCGCTTCTGCGACTCAACCCGAAGTGCCGGCGGCGGGAAACGTCAACGTAGGTGTTGTAACCCCTATCGCCATGGCGGTAAGATTCTTCTCCGATGACGGAGAGAGCAAGGTTTACTACAACGGCGATACTATTGAAAACCTTGAGATCGGCAAAACGTACAGATTCAGAATGATAACCGTTGACTGGGACGTCAACAACGGCGTCGCAAGACAGGAAAAGAAGGGAATGAGACGCGCAACGAGAGTCGATGATGCCGGCAACGTGATCGACCTCGGATACGAGCGTATAGACCCCGCGGCGATCTTCCAGCTTCCCGGTTATCAGGATGTAAGGGACGAGAACGGCGAGCTCGTACAGGACAGCACAAAGATGCACGCGCAGTACAAGTACGACGACGGCACCGATGCCGTCGGTCTTGAAGGAACGGTCGTGTACAGCTTCACTATCGTTAATGACCTTGCCGAAAAAGAAGCGGCGGAAGCCGCCCTTGAAGAATCCGAAAGGGCAAAGAGCTTTTATATCCTTAAAGACTCCGCGTACCTTCGCACCGACGTCAATAAGTGCTTTATGGCGTACAGATTCTATTTCGAAGACGAGGATTTCAACAAGGGTACCGGTATCGACAACGTCGTTCTGCCGAAGGAGAGCCTTTCGGTCAACCTTCCTCTCGGAACGAGCGTTACGGTCAGAGCATACGAGAACGTAAGGGAAGACCTTGCGGAAAGATACGGCGATACGGATCCGTCCTACGAAGAGTTAAACCGTACGACGTCCATCGGCAACGGTATCGTTTTCATCGAACACGATCCCGCCGAACCCGGAGAATCCTGGACCACGAAGTACTGGGAAAAGGCGGACAACGGCGAATACAGGATAGAATATAAATTCGGAAGCGGCACGTACTATACTGCCGATGATAC
>JAFXNX010000287.1 GCA_017529175.1 Clostridia bacterium | reverse complement strand
GCTCCTCGAGCGTGTAAGGAGACACCATCATCAGTCCGATCTCACCTTCGTCCGACAAAAGACTGCTGTCAAAATCGCTTTGACACTTTATGACGGCAAAGATCACGTTTTCCGGAACGCCGTACTCGGCTGAATACTTTTCCACAAATTTTTTATATTCAAGCGGATAATTCTTTCGTTCCGCTTTGTCTGTCAAATTCTGAAACACGATGCCGAAGATAACGGACAATACCGCGATCCCTATTATCACCGCGCTTCTTATCACTGCTTTTTTCATATTTCGATCAAACCTTCACAAGCAAGTATCCTGTCGACGTCGTCCTCGGGGGACGCTCCGTCGGAATTATCTATTACGTAGTCGCACATACGGACAAGTTCAGAAGCGGAAATCTGACACTCAAGCCTGCGCTTCGCGTCGTCAACACCTACACCGTCACGCTCGCAGATCCTGCGGATGCAAGTCGCCTCGTCCGCAACAACGCACACGGTCAAGTCGCAAAGTCTGTTGAAGCCGCTCTCGAAAAGAAGAGGGGCGTCGATTACGGCGAACGCGGCGCCGCACGAAGCGATCTGCCGTTTTGTCTCATCAAGTATGTAAGCGTGCGTGATCCTGTTGAGCTGTCCGAGCTTATCTTTGTTCGAAAAGACTATATCCGCAAGTATTTTTCGATCTATCCGCACGCCGTCGAGGATATCGTCTCCGAAATTTTTCGAAAGAGACGACGCGCACTCTGACAGAGCGCCATCCTTCGGCTCAAGCAATTCGTGATACACTTTATCGGTATCGACGTGGTAACCTCCGCGGCGAGAGAAAAGTTCCGATATATATGACTTTCCGCTTCCGCTTCTGCCGCAGATACCGACGGCAACAGTTTTATCCATAAGCCAGACCTCTTGCTCAATATCTTATATATTTTACCACATATACTTTATATTTTCAATATTAAAATCATTTTTTATAATCGGAAAGATCATATAAAAGCGGAGACGACAGTCCGCTTGAGACGACAAAGGACGCGCTTCTGTCTTTACCTATACAATAAACTTTGAATAGCCCGTCACCTGTTTTTCGTGTAAAAGTTTTAAATCCCGTACCCAAAATTTCCGTATTATTTTTTGCTGATTGATCCTTCATACCGTCAGAAGATCTTATTATCAATTGAACCTCGCCTTTATAGTAAGACACGACGTAGTTTGCGGAATAAGTCCACGTTTCCCCGTCAGATGAGAGCGTTCGTCTCGCCGCTTGCGGATAACAAAGAAACTCCTTTTGTACGTCCGTATTCAAAGATACTTTTTTATCCGGAAAAACGTTATGAGAGGAAGGATACATCGTCCGGTATAATCTCGCAACGTTTGACAACCGATGATCTTCGTCATTTGTATTATTTGCTTTGCAAAATGCTTCCTCAAAAGAGATCGCGCAGTATCCGCGCGCGGAAGCCGCATCCGTCATGATCCTTACGGCGCAGTACTTTTCAAATATTTCCGCATTTGAATAAAATATTGCGTCCCTGATATTTTCTTCATCTGCATAAAACTCTTCGGCGCTGCAAATTCCGAGAAGTATTCTGTCAAGTTCGTCGGACGACGCGCGTTTGACTTTTCCTGATACACGACAGAACAAAAGAATAAAAAGCGCCGATACGGCGATGACGCACGATACTTTTTTCATAACGTTTTGCAAACTGTCAAGCTTTCGTTATTTATTCTGTCTCATACGACGCGTATTTGTATGATAACATTGATGTAAATAATCAATTATTTGTATTTGACATTCAATGATAAATTTGATATAATATTTTAGATATATAATGCGGAGGGTCGCCTTGGAACTTTTTTCATCCATAATCAAAAATGAAAAACTGAAAGAAACGATCGCTTCCGATATATTAAAGCATCGCATATCCCACGCTTATATTATCGAGGGACCCGACGGATCGGGAAAGCATACGGCGGCAACGGAGATCGCTTCCGCTCTGTTTTGCGAGCGCGCATCAGGCGGGCGTTTTCCATGCAAAGAGTGCCTTTCCTGCCGCAAAACGGCGGAAGGTATCTGTACGGACGTCATCTATGTAAACCGCGGAACAAAAGCGTCGATCGGAGTTGACACGGTCAGGGACTTAAAAGAGACCGTAAACTACGCTCCCGTTGAGATGCCATATAAAGTATATATCATCGAGGAAGCGGATAAGATGACCGTTCAGGCGCAAAACTCGCTATTACTCGTTCTTGAAGAACCGCCGGAATTCGTAGTCTTCCTGCTTCTGTGCAAGGACAGCACGTTACTGCTTGAAACAGTCAGAAGCCGCGCTCCGGTCATCAAGATGCAGCTTTTTTCAGCGGATGACGTAGCATCGATACTCTCAATGAAAAAGCAGTATTCGGGCGTCCCAAAGGACACCTTATCGTCCGCCGCGGCGGCGTCCGGCGGCGCGCTCGGCAAAGCTGAACTGCTCCTTTCCGACAAAGATGCGCCACAGCTGAAGGAGATAAAGCTCTGCCGCGAGATACTGCCGGTATTGCTAACCGGGAACGCAAATGACAGGTTATCCCTTATAAAGCGGTTTCCGCCGAAGCGGGACGAGCTGATATCGTTCCTTGAAACTTTGGCGTGCGCGTTAAGAGATCTGCTCTTTGTAAAAAAGACCGAATGCCGCGATCTTATGTTCTTTTCCGACAGACAAGAAGCGCTGCGTCTCTCGTCGAGCGTCGGCACGAGGCGGATATCTACTCTGTATCAGGAGATCAAAGAATCTGTGAAGAAGGTCTCATCAAACGTCAGCATACAACCCCTTCTTATGCTGATCCTGTCTAAAAACTAAACGGACCGAGGTCCTGAAAGGTAAATAGAATGAACAAAAGAGAATATAACGATTTCAGCGAAGAAAAGCTCGCGGAAGAAGTATATGAAGCCGCCGAAATTATTTCAGAGGATGAAGGCGAGACGATAGACAAAAGCAAACTGCCGGAAGAAATGACGATAATCGGCGTGCGTTTCAGAGAAGCGGGTAAAATTTACTATTTCGACCCCGCGGGAGTTGCCTGCTCTGCCGGCGACGACGTTATAGTAAAGACCGCAAGAGGGTCCGAGATCGGACGCGTCGTAATTCCGAACAAACTTGTGAAAACGTCGCAGATAGTCCTTCCGCTTCGCTCCCTTGAGAGAAAGGCGACAAAGCAGGATATCGAGCGTCACGAACGCAACCTCGAGCTTGAAAAAGAGGCATATAAAATATGTCTTCAAAAGATAAAAGATCACGGTCTCGATATGAAGCTTATCGACGCGAGATACACGTTTGACAACTCAAAGCTTCTCTTTAATTTTACAGCTGAAAAAAGAGTTGACTTCAGAGAACTCGTTAAAGACCTCGCATTCGTTTTCAGAACGAGAATAGAACTTCGTCAGATAGGTATCAGGGACGAGGCAAAACTAATGGGCGGACTCGGGGTTTGCGGAAGACCGTTCTGCTGCGCGACGTTCCTTTCCGATTTCGCGCAGGTATCTATAAAAATGGCAAAGGAGCAGAATCTGTCTCTCAACTCGTCAAAGATCTCAGGCACCTGCGGACGTCTCATGTGCTGTCTCAGATTTGAAAACGACGTTTACGAAGAAGAGATAAGAAGAATGCCCCCGTGCGATTCCAAAGTCAAAACGCCGGACGGTGTCGGCGTGGTAACGGAGATAAGTCCGCTGACCCATCTTGTAAAGGTCAAATTCGTCGACAAGAACGAGACAGTCAGCATCAAAGCGTTCGACGCATCGGACGTAAAAGTGCTTGAACGGCAGGAAAAACCGGAAAAGAAGGAAAAAGAGGAAAAAGAGAAAGAATAAAATTCTACTTTTTCAAAAAAGGTATTGCATTATTTTATATTTATGATAAAATGTATTCAGTTCTAAATAGGAGGTATTATCAATGGCATATCAGATCAGTGATGAATGCATCTCCTGCGGAGCATGCGCTGAAGCTTGTCCCGTCGGATGCATCAGCGAAGGAGACGGCAAATACGTTATTAACGCTGACGAGTGTCTCAGCTGCGGTTCCTGCGCAGAAGCATGTCCCGTAGGTGCGCCTGCAGAAGAATAATCGCCTACATAAGACCGGACGGCGGAGCGGATAGCTCCGCCGCCGTTGTATAGGAGAGACTATGAGCGATAATATACGCGAGTGCGAGACTGTCACGGAAGTAAACGAGAGAATAAAGCTCATCCAGACGCGAACGGGCCTTAAGTTCGGAACCGACTCTTATCTGCTTTCCTGCTTTGTAAAAAAGAATCTGCGCGGATGCGCCGCCGATCTCGGCGCGGGAAGCGGGATCGTATCTCTGTTTTGCGCATCAAGATGTTCTTTCGGGAAGATCAGCGCGATCGAGATCAATCCGGAATTTGCGAGCTTGACGAAGAGAAACGCCGAGCTTAACGGTTTCTCGGAAAAGATTATTCCTTTATGCGCTGACGTACGGAACGTCAGTGAACATTATGATGCTGAATCGTTCTGCGAAGTGTTCTCCAATCCTCCGTATATGAAGCGCGGAAGCGGCAGAACGTCTGCCGAGAGCGCGACGGATGACGCGAGGCGGGAGAACAACGGAGATATTAAAGATTTTGCCGCGGCGGCATCGTATCTTTTAAAGTTCGGCGGACTTTTCCACTGCGTTTTCAGACCCGAAAGAGCGCGTGAACTTATGACGGCGCTGTCGCAGTGCGGTCTTGAACCTAAACGCGCAGTTCTCGTATACCCCGATATTGCAACTCCTCCTTCCCTTATTCTTATTGAAGCAAAGCGCGGCGCGTCATCGTCCCTTAAGTTTTCGCGGCCGCTTATCATATACAATACATCGGACAAAACGTCAGGCAGAGAGTATACCGACGACATGAACAGAGTATACGATGAGTTTTCACTCGATTTTCTGTTTGATAAAAAATGATCGGAATAACATGAAAGATATAAAAGAAAAGAACGAGATAGTCGAGGGAACGCTTTATCTTGTAGCAACTCCGATAGGCAACCTCTCGGACGTCAGCGAAAGAGCCGTCAAAGTACTCTCAGGCGTCGACTTCGTCGCCGCGGAGGATACGAGAAATTCAGGGCTTCTGCTCTCGCGTCTCGGCATATCAAAGCCTCTCGTCAGCTATTACGAGCACAATAAGCGCGAACGCGGCGAAGAGATCGTCAGGCGACTTGAAGCGGGAGAGAGCTGCGCTCTCGTGACCGACGCGGGAACTCCTGCCATAAGCGATCCCGGCGAGGACATCGTCGTGCTCTGCGCCGAACGC
>JAFXNX010000286.1 GCA_017529175.1 Clostridia bacterium | reverse complement strand
TCTTCGATAACGTGAGCGAAGTCATTCACGACAGAGTTAAGCTCGCTGACGTCAAGCCGATGACTGACAAAGAGTATTTCGTCAGAGGATGCACGGCGCTGATAGACGCTATCGGAGGTGCGATCCACCACATCGGCAACATTCACAAGTACGCCCGTCCCGAAGACGTGCCGGAACATACGATGTTCGTGATCACTACAGACGGACTGGAGAACGCCAGCCACAAGTATTCGAGCGATGAAGTCAAAAAGATGGTCGAACGCCAGAAGGAAAAGTATGGCTGGGAGTTCCTTTTCATCGGAGCCAATATTGATTCCGTTGAGACCGCAAAGCATTTCGGCATCGGCGCCGACCGTGCCGTAAATTATCACGCAGACAAGCAAGGAACTGCTGTCCTATATGATACAGTGGCGGAGACAGTTTGCTGTATGCGTGCAAGCGCACCTATCCAGGCGGATTGGAGTAAAAAGATCAACGACGATTTCAAAAACAGAAAAAAGAACAACTAACATCATAATTCATAGGAAAGGCGTGGCTTTTAGTCACGCTTTTTCTTTTGCGTTGTTGAACAGAAGCGACAACGCAAAGATAAATTGCAAAAACCCTATTGCAATTACGAAAATTCGTGATATAATCTATAACAGAACGCACCGTTCTGATATGTTTCGAGTGAGGTATTTGTATGAGAGTTAAAAAGCCTGAGATTATGGAGCACATTATAACCTTTGTCAACGAGTTTCGTCGTGAATACGGCAGGTCTCCTTCCACTTCCGAAATCGGAACAGAGGTTGGTGTCGCTAAAGGGACGGCTTATACATATCTTACACGAATGAACGAACTTGGAATGATCAGATATGACGGTAAGGATATCATTACGAACCTGTCCGACCGTATTAACAAGGAAGTCAATAGCACTCCCATTATTGGCAGAGTTGTATGCGGTGATCCTGTGCAGGAAGAGGAAATGGTTGAGGAATACGTTGACCTTCCTGCGAGTGTTTTCGGATATGGTGAGTTATTTATTCTTGAAGCGTATGGCGATTCAATGGACCGCGCCGGAATTGATGCGGGCGACTATGTAGTTGTTCGCAAACAAAACACAGCAAGCTCAGGTGATCTTGTTGTTGCTCTTACTAACGGTGAGAATAATCTGAAGCGTATTCAGTTTGATAATGACCGCCAAGTTATTGCACTTTGCCCCGAGAGTAGTAACAAGCGTCACAAAGTCAAAGAATACAAAGAGGTTCAAATCCAAGGAGTTGCTACACACGTAATCAAAAAACTAACTTAAAGATGGAGGATGGCAGATGAAAGAATATATTCCTGTTGATGTTATCACGGAACCCGACGAGTTTGGGAATATGCTCCCCAAGCAGATTCTTTGCTCAAACGAACGGCGTTATAACATTCAGCGTATTATTCAGGTCTGCCAACCTGAGGACAAGGTGATCAGATATACCATCTTGGTTGCCGACAAACAGCGTCAGTTGTTCTTTAACGGGACCGATTGGCGCGTTTCTTCTCCGAACAGAGCAAAGACATAAGGGGTCAAATTGAAATGCAAGAAAGAATTGAAGAAGTTCGTATCAACGAGCTAACCGAACAGATTATATGAAGAAAAGACTGCCGTCGCTCGATTATTGGCGCCGTCACGCGGAGCTCGGAGACAACGGTGAGTTTGAAAAACTGAAACGCCGGCTGATCGACGAGATAAACGACCTTCATATCGAAGGGATGCCAAGGCTTGAGCGCCTCAGCGCGCTCGTCGGAGGCTACGTCAATCTCGAGTACCCGCTTCCGGGAGGTGCGACGGCAAAGTTCCTTGACGACGGGACGACGTATCTCGGGTATCAGCTCGAGCCGGAAGATGATACGGGACGCTGCTTCGGAATACTCGCGAACGCGGATTTCATTCTGATCTGCACTTACGCAGAAGGCGGCGCGGATCCCGAGCTTCTCCTTTACAAAAAAAGATAATTGTTGAAATTACAAAGCACTGCCTCCGGGCAGTGCTCAGAGCGAAGATAAACTTGTTAGAGCGGCAATGATGCGAATAAACTAAAGGACAAAGAAATCATAACAGACACAAACAGATAACGCAAACAAACGATCAATGGCGGGCAAAATGCCCGCCATTATTTTAGGGGTCCTCAAGGCGAACAAAGTGAGCCTTGGGGTTCACGTTGCCTTTCGCCGCTCTCGCCGCTCGACGTATTCATATACGCCTCACGCGGCGAGAATCGACGAATCTACCGTCGTTTCTCTCACTCTGTCTCAGACTGTAGACTTTGTCTACAGTCTGAGCACTGCCTCCGGGCAGTGCTCATTTATATAAAGATTTTTGTCGCAAATTGTTCCTTTTTGGCGGCGGACATGGTAAAATAATATGGATCGCGGCTTTTTCCGACAACGCGGAAATATACCGGAAGCCGGCGGCAAGGCGGGATAATATGAAAAACAAGATAATCAGAATACTGATCGCCGCATCTCTTATTTGCGCGGTCCTTCTTCTTTCCGGCTGCGGAGGGGACGTATCTTCTTCAAATACAGGGGAAACGCGTATTCCCGAGGCGGAGGATATCGCCTTCGAGACAATCGATACACACCCTGACGAGCCGGATGATACCGAGCCGCCGTTCTTTCTTACCTTCAATTATAACGTGACGCTGGAGCAGGGAGACGAATTTGACATACACAAATACGTTTCCTATATCGACAACGTTGACCGCGAGGTGGAGCTTATTGTGGACGGCGACGTGGACGTGAACTCTCTCGGAGAGTATCCGCTCAAGCTGACCGTTAAAGACGACTCCGGTAACTCTTCTTTCGCAAAAATGACGGTCAAGGTCGTCGAGCCCGTGACGCCGGCGCCGTCGGGCGGTACGAGCGGTCAGGTCCCTGAATTGCCGAAGAACTACTCGAAATTTGTCGAGACGTATAAAAAAGACGGAGCGATGGTCGGGATAGACGTCTCCAGATGGCAGGGCGATATAGATTTCTACGAGGTGGCGTCGGCGGGAGCCGAGTTTGTCATCATCCGCATCGGCGGATTCTCGGACGAGCTCTTTGAGGACGCATATTACGCAAACAATATAAATAACGCGAAAGAGGCGGGACTTAAAGTCGGCGTCTACTGGTATTCGGAAGAGGACGGCGCGGACGCGGTGCGAAGGCACGCCGATTATCTCTACTCTCTGCTCGACGGCAAAGAACTCGATTTTCCGATATTCTTTGACTGGGAAGACTACGCTGATTTTGAGAATTACAAGATGAACGTCCGTGACCTCAATGAAATGTTTCTCGCGTTCAAAGAGGAAGCCGAAGCGCGCGGTTACACGGCGTCGCTTTACAACAGCAAATATTATCTCGGACTCCTCTGGTCCGATGAGGTGAAGGACGGGGGCGTTTGGCTCGCGCACTACATAGAAAAGACGACCTACGACGGAAAGTATTTTCTCTGGCAGCAGGGTTACGGCAGGATCGAAGGGATCGACGGAGACGTTGATCTGGACGTATTCTATCCGGATGCGCTAAAGTAAATATTATAAAATGGGGTTGTCGCATTAAGATGAGTGATGCGTCGTTCTTTGCCCCGTGAGGCGTATTGGGCAGGGGTCCGGGGGAATCGTTAGATTTTTGGGGTTCCCAGCTACGTCGAGGGGCAAAAACGGCGATAGAAAAAGTATAAAAATGGAAAAATCCGCAGGATTTTCACCTAATTAATGATGAAAACTACGGATTTTTCGCGTTTTTAATCTCTTATTTCGTCGTGCTTTTTCGTTCTTCGCGAAATCGCGACAGCCCCGTGTTTTTTATATAATGAGTATTAAGAGCGTTCCTCCGCGGCTGCCGCGATCTCACCCGCTTCCTTCGCGCAGGCGAGCAAACCGCCGTTTTCGGCGACCCATTTGAATTCGTCGATCGCCTCGCGCGGTCTTCCAGCGATGTAGTGGACTTTCGCGAGCGAGAAGGTCTTGACGACCATTTTGTATCTGCAGTCCGCCCTTACGCCGTCGAGTATTTCAAGCGCCGTATCGATGTTGCCTTTGTAGCATTCGACCTCTGCGTCTATTGGACTGTCGAACGTGACCTTGTTTCTGAAGTGCTCCGGCGCTCTTGAAAACGCCTCTTTCGCTCTGTCGTAGCAGTCTATCGCGTGTTCACGAAGATTCATTGAGCAGTACAGCGCGGCGAGGTTGTAAAGCACGCTTGCCTTTACCGCCTCCGAGACGCGAGAGGACTCTCTCGTGTCAACGGACAGCAGCGTCTCTTCGGCGCGCACGAAGTCTCCGGTAACGCAGAGCATCATTGAAAGGGACACCGCAAGCGCCGTTTTGTCCGCGCGCCGTCCCGCGCATTCCGCGTAGAGGGTCAGTTCGTTTATCATCGGATAAGGGTCGCAGTCGTTGTAAAGCGATCTTTTCGCTTTCTCCATAAAAACCGAATTGTATTTTTTGAGTCCCGTCGATGCCGCGAGCAGGACGAGGAACGCGGCTAAGCCATTGAAAGGCGCTGACGAGGGATCCTTCAGATTGACCGCGGTCAGGATACCCCAAACGGCAAGCGAGGGGATAAACGATATCAGGGTCAGATGCTTAAGGCTGAATTTTCGAAATTTCATTATTTCTCCTCTGTAAATTCGGGAGTGTATCGTGAGGTGGCGGATGACTTCGACTGCATATATCCGTCAAAGCCGAGCTCCGTCGCGGCGCGAAGGACCTTGTCGTATTCAAATGTGGTGATCCTTCGGGAAAGCTCGGGATATCCCGCGTCAAGAAACTCAGGAGTATACTGCGCCATAAGACTTAACGTGACGTTATCCGCGCCGACGCTCTTCGCGACGAGGTTCAGTACGTCGATGCTGTCGCGGTAGCACCCGGGAAGGATAAGATGCCGGACGATAACGCCGCTTTTCATCATACCGTCTGAGTCGAGCACGGGACGTCCTGCGATCTTTACCATCTCGCAAAGCGACGCGGCGGCGACCGACGCGTAATCCGGCGCGCGCGAGTACTTTTTTGAAAGCTCGCCGGATGAGTATTTGAAGTCCGTAAGAAAGACGTCGACATATCCGCGCAGCATTTTTATCGTCTCGGGCAGCTCGTAGCCGGAAGTATTCCAGACGACGGGTATATCAAGCCTGTCCGCAATAAGCGTCAGAACTTCGATTATCTGATTTGTGAAATGAGTCGGCGTGACAAAGTTTATATTTGCGGCGCCGCGCTCTTTCAGTTCAAGTATCTTCTCTGCAAGCTCACGAGGCGTCATGACTTTGCCGGGACCGTTACGGCTGATGTCTCTGTTCTGACAGTAAACACATCTGAGAGGACAGCCGGAAAAGAAGATCGCGCCGCTTCCCGCGCACGATCCGGAGCCGCTGATGCAGGGCTCCTCCCAACGGTGGAGCATTATTTTCGCAACGCGCATATCGGCTCCCTCGCCGCAAACGCCGTGCGCCGCTTTTCTGTCGACCCCGCACATTCGCGGGCAAAGAACACAGTTTGACATATTTCTCCTCCCGTCCACTATGGATTTTACCACACATTTCGCGTCTGTTCAACGGCATAAATATAAATTTAATAAAAATGTGGAATTTTTCCGACTTTTATAGTAAAATAAAATATCACGGCGAAAGGAGGCGGGTATCGTGTCAAAAAGATTTATAGTCAAATACTTGCTTTTCTTTGCCGTAACGGCTCTTATACTGATCTTTTCTTTTCTGGTTTTTAAGGGCGGCGACAGTTTTGCGCTGAACGTGAAGACCGCGCCTCTTTCGGCGGGAGACATCGGGGGAGAAGCGGAAGCGTTGAAGCCGAGCGGACTTGTCCCGATAAACGACGTCAGATTCCTGAACGAAAGATATATCCGTCTGACTCCCGGGGGAACTTATAAGATCGGAATCTCCGTCGAGCCGGAGGACGCGAACGAGAGCATTATGTGGGAGAGCGACAACGAATCGGTCGCCACCGTGTCAAGCGACGGCGTCGTCACCGGGATAATGCCGGGAGAAGCGCAGGTGCTCGTTTTCAACAGCAACAGCAAGATCGCAAGAAAAGCGAGGATCGAGGTCACCGAACTCCCCGACACGATAATCGACGTGCCGTTCATCTCGCAGGTTTACGCTTATCCGAACGGATGCGAGAGCGTGAGCACTGTCATGGCGCTGAATTACGAGGGGATAAATATTACGGTCGACGAGTTTATCGACGAATATCTCGATATGGCGCCGCTTCCGGAAGTGGGAGAGGACGGCGAGGTATGGGGATACAGTCCGTGGGATTACTTTCTCGGCGATCCGCGTTACTACTCCGGGCTCTGCTGTTACGCCCCTGTTATCAAGAACGCCCTTGACAAATTCGTCGACGAAGATAAATATGAAGTCCTCGAGCTTTACGACGTGCCTCTCGAGGAGCTTTGCTATACATATCTGATACAGGGAATTCCGGTCATCCTGTGGGGTACCATGTATATGAGCGAGCCGTATCAGGGGTACTGGGGGTGGAACGTGACGGACGGCTATGATGGCGAGGTCTTCAAGTGGACGTTCCCGATGCACTGTCTCTTGCTCATCGGTTTCGACGGCGAAAACTATTATTTCAACGACCCTATGGTCGGAGACAAAGTCGCATATAACAAATGGGATACCGAGATCGCATATCGCGGACTTTTCAGTCAAGCGATAGTCATAAAACGCAAGCCGGGTTGACGTCAAAAAAGTGACAAAAAGACTTGACATTTAATCTTGATGTATGGTATACTATCAACCGAGCAATAAAGCGACCCGGAGAAGTCGCGTAGTTGGTCGAGCGCGCGCGATTGGAAATCGCGTAGGCCTTAACGGGTCTCAAGAGTTCGAATCTCTTCTTCTCCGCCAACGGAAAGCCCCCGAATGGGGGCTTTTTTCGTTGTATAAGAACGCCATAATGATACAAAAACCAGCTAAGAACGCCAAAATGTGCGTTTTTAATGTTTTAACCGTTTCTTCCGTTAACTATTATTAAAGATTGTTTTCAATCATAAGCCCAGTAACTGCTTTTTCTTGGCATCAAATTCTTCCTGTGTAATAATCCCCATTTCGAGCAATTCTTTGAATTTTTTTATTTCCTCTGCAGCTGATACTTGACTGGTCCCAGCAGATTGCGGAGTTCTTAATTCTGCTCTTTTTGCTTCTACAAATTCAACTATTTCTTTTGCAAGTTGTAGATTCTGCGGGCTTACCGGAATAGAGTTTTCATCGTTTATAGCAGCCATCACGCCGCCTTGAACCTCATTGCTTCCGGGATAAATAAACTGTATGAATCCTACGGTCATTCCTGCGGGTTCTTTAAATTGTATCCCGGTAATATCCACAAAATTTATCCTCTTGCCTCCGGTATTTCCGCCAGTTATAACATTGGAAACTGATGTCCCGACACCGCCTGCACGCATATGATAAAGGACAAGATATGTTTCATATACCTCCAAAGACGTACCTGTATGCGCCGTCATCTCAAATAGTGTGTCCTTCTTGACGCCGTGTGCTTCCTCAATTTTCTTTTTTGCGTAACTCAACGCTGCTGCTGCGCGCTCTCTGTCCTTAAATTTATAACATAATGTGTAGATTCTGCCGTTTGCATTAATTTGTGTTACCCCGTTTGTAAGAGGGGTAGGAGCTGTAACTGTTGTGATAGATAGTATAACCTCAAAAGAAATACGTTCTTGTCCGTATACTATGCAATCATCCATCACTCCAAACACCTTAGTGCCTGGCGGCTGAAAAAGACCGCATGGAAACATTTCGTTCATAACAATAACTATCCTCCATAAATAATCAAAAATATACTATGTGCATTTTTGTCTCGATTTGTTATATTAATATTTAATTCCTCCTTTCATTGTTTGCTATCAAGACAAAAAAGTGCGCAGCCGAAGCTACGCACCGAAAAATGCATTGCTTCGTTGCTGCGACACAAACTTTCCCTCTGCACAAGTATGCATAAAGGAGCATGCATTTTTACCAAAAGTAAAAATACACACTTATGCAAAGGATTATTCGTTTGTGTCGCAAGTTCAGTTTACCACAAGGCGCGGGAAAAATCAATGATTTCGGCAATATTTGTATATTTCAGGGTTCAAATTCCTAACCTTCGACTTTTTTGTTGCTTCTTTGCAGAGCAAAGAAACGCAAAAAGAACACCAGAGTTTTAATCCACAAAAAACAAAAAACGTCGAGCTATGCCCGACTGGTTTAATGATATACGGCTTCGCCGTATGATATATTTGCGTTCCGCAAATATGATATACCGTGCTGACGCACGGCATGATATAATATCCGTTCCTTATACGCCCGCAGGCGTATATCATCCGCGTCAGCGGATATCATACCCGCAGGGTATATCACCCGTTCCGAAAAGGAACGGATATCATTGAAAGAAACCGCTTTTGTCCGGTAGACAAAAGCGGTTTCTTTCATGGCGGAGAGGAAGAGATTCGAAAAGGAGGGAGCGCACGAAGTGCGCGGAAGAAAAACAGTCCGGGGGACTGTTTTTCGCCGACGTGTGCGTGCCGGGCGGCGGGAGCCGACCGGGCGAATCTCTTCGCCGCATACACCCTCGACGGGTGAATGCGGCGCTTCGAAGAACCGACAAAACCCCGAATGGCGGCTTTATTAATGTCCTTCCCGTCTGTCGCGGATGCGAGATGTATGAAGGAGCAAACAGCGCCGACGGCGCGTTTACAATAAAAGGAGGCGCTCTGCCTCTTTTTTCCATATAGGGAAAAGTATTGTATTTTGTGAAATTAGGATGTATAATTTAATGGGTCCCGTAATTCTTAATCCCCAACATCACGAATGATAACTGCAAATACTTTCCCGGGGGGTGATGTTATGACTTTCATTCGCGAACACCAGCTCAGTATCATGTTGTTTATGAGCGGTATCTCCGCTATGCTTGCCTTTACGATACTGATACCAAAGTCGTTATCCCGCAGAAGAAAAAGCATTCTGTCGTTGATGGCGGTTTCGTCAATGATGCTTCTCATTTTTGAAAGGTATGCTTATCTTTACCGCGGCGTTTCCGGGAAACTTGCATATTATATAGTCCGTATCAGCAACGGATTCGTATTTTTCCTTCTGATCGCGATCCTTAATTTTGTGACGCAGTATCTGAAGGATCTGTTCCGAAACGAGGGGAAACTGCGTAATATCCCCTTGAGCCTCAAGCTCTGCGACGTCTTCTTCTGGGGCGGGGCAGCGCTTCTCATCATTTCGCAGTTCACGGGTCTTTACTACTACTTTGACGAGCAGAACGTATATCACCGTTCCGCGGGATTTATAATCAGCTATATACCGAGCGTGATGATGGTCATTCTGCAGGAGTATTCCGTCATCAGGATACGCAGAAGACTGAACCGCATTATGTTCTGGTCGCTGCTTCTCAGCATTGCGCTCCCGACTGTCGCGGCTATAGCCCAGATCATGTCATACGGCGTATCGCTGGTCAGCATGGCGCTGGTCCTTGTGGTCGTAATCTACTATATTTTAGTGCTGAACGATATGAACAAGGCGGCGGAAGCGTCAAGGATCCGCGAGATCGAGTTCTACAAAGAGGCAAGACGGATAGAAGCCGCAATGTTTGAACAGACTGCGGAAGCGCTTGTAAACGCGATCGACGCGAAGGATATCTACACGCACGGTCATTCGACCAGAGTCGCCATGTATTCAAGAGAGATAGCGCAGCGTTCGGGTATGGCGGAGGAGGAATGCGACAAGGTATATTTTGCCGCTTTGCTTCACGACGTCGGCAAGATCGGTATACCTGACAGCATAATCAACAAGGTCGGAGAGCTGACCGACGAGGAATACGAGAAGATCAAAGGACACACGACGGTGGGAGATCAGATACTTCGCAGCATCAAGCAGTCGCCGACCCTTCGCATAGGCGCTCACTATCACCACGAGCGGTATGACGGCTCGGGTTATCCCGAGGGGCTTGCCGGCGAGGATATACCGAAGATCGCCCGCATCGTCGCGGTGGCGGACGCCTATGACGCCATGACGTCCACGAGAAGCTACCGCGACTCGCTTCCGATGACGCAGGTAAAGCGCGAGCTGACCGAGGGTATCGGAAAGCAGTTCGATCCGCGCTTTGCGCAGATCATGCTGAAGATCATAGAAGACGGCGAATAGTATTGTAATTGTTTTTGAAAGTAATATAAAGGAGAGGCTCGCTGCGGCAGTTGCGCACTTATGAAACTGGATGTTCTGTTCTGTGACGGTATCGTTTTTGCTGAAGAAAAGCCCGTCCGCATCTTTGGCGAGAGCGACGGGGAAGTCAGCGTAAAGATATGCGGCGCGAAGGCGACGGCAGTACCCGAAGGCGGGCGCTGGGTCGCAGATCTGCCCGCGATGAAGGCGGGCGGGCCTTACGAGCTTGAAGTCTCGGGAGACGCTGACACAGTCGTCGTCAAGGACGTTTATGTCGGAAGAGTATATCTTGTCGCGGGTCAGTCAAACGCCGCGTTTCAGCTTGCATCCTCAAGTGAAGCGTCATCGGAACGTGAAGACGACGCGCTGCTTCGATGCTTTTTTGTCAAACGTCCGTGGTATGAGGACGATCCGCTCGATCCGGGAGACGGTTGGATACGCGCGGAGCGCGACAGTGTCGGCGCGTGGTCGGCGATAGCTTATCTTGCCGGGCGCGAAACGCGCAAAATGACGGGAAAAGCCGTCGGCGTCATCGTATGCGCGCAGGATGCGTCTGTCATAGAATCGTGGCTTCCCGCCTGCGGCGACGTCGGGTTTGAACTTGAAAAAGAAAAACTGATGGCGGATCACTTTGACCCCGCGTACGCCGCGTGGAACAGATGCGGCGTGATATACGATAGTTTGCTCTCGCCCCTGTTTCCGTTTCCCTTAAACGGCGTGATCTGGTATCAGGGAGAGAGCGATACGACAGTTTTCGAGGGCGAGCGCTACGACGCGGAGCTCAGTCGTTTTATGAGGGCTGTAAGAGACGGCGTCGGCGACGAAGATCTGCCCTTCGCCGTGATACAGATCGCCGATTACGACGCAAGACGCGATGACGATCCGGAAGGTTGGGCGGCGATACAGGCGGCACAAGAGCGCGCTGTCGGAAAAGACTCAAGAGCGGCTCTCGTGATATCAAAAGACGTTTGCGAGAGCGGAGTTATACATCCGACGAGAAAGACGGAGTTGTCAATAAGAGCCGCCGAAGCGCTCAATATATAATGAAATATAAGGGGCTGTAAAAAACTCACGTTTTTTACAGCCCCTTTGTATTTTAGGTAAAAGCGATCCGCCGTCTTGACTGTATGCGGGCGTACCGTCACCGCTGAGAGACGGTAAACAGCGAATAGAAGTATCCCTTGCCGTCCATCAGCTCGTCGAACGTGCCGCGCTCCGAGACGACCCCGTTTTTCAGCGCGAAAATACCGGCGCAGCGGCGCAGGATATTTTCGTCGAGGTCGTGGGTGACGATGATACGGGTGTATCCGTCAAGCTTCAGTATCGCGTCGAATACCTCATACGACGTTTCCGCGTCAAGCGACGCCGTCGCCTCGTCAACGAAAAGGACGGGCGTCTTGCGAAGCAGAGCTCTTGCGATCGAGATGCGCTGACGTTCGCCGCCCGAGAGCCCGGAGCCGTTCTCACCGCAGAGATAGTCGTCGCCCTTCTCGTCAATGAGCTTTTTGAGTCCCGACAGGCGTACTGCGCGGTCGATCTCATCCTCGGGGAACTCCGAGAACATCGTGATATTGTCGCGTATCGTGCTGTTGAAGACGAAGACGTTCTGCTGTATGATCGAAACGAGGTCGTACAGCGAGGACGGAGAGACGGTTTTGAGCTCCATACCGTCATACCTGATCTCTCCGTTGTAATCGCGGGAGGACGCCATGAGAAGGTTCAAGATCGTAGATTTTCCGCTTCCCGATCCGCCGACGAGCGCGAAGCACCCTCCGGCGCCGAGTTCCATATCAACGTCGCGCAGCACCGGCTTTCCTTCCTCGTAGGCGAAAGACAGATCGCGTATCGATATACCGTCTGAAAGACGCGGCTCG
>JAFXNX010000285.1 GCA_017529175.1 Clostridia bacterium | reverse complement strand
CGCGATCTGCAATATCGATATTCCGTACATACCGAGGAAGAGCAGAGCGGAAGATGCTGTGATGCAGATCTTCGTGTATTCCTTGAGGAACGGAGCGATAGCGATGCCGCCGCAAGAAAGGATAACAAAGATCGTTGAGATTATCATTCCGGCATGCGAGCCCAAATACGCGTTTGTGCAGAATCCGATCATGCCGAGAAGCGCGAAGAGAGCTGCGGCGCCGAATGCGATCGTCGTGATAAGTCCGAAGAGGCTTTTCTTATCTGACGGAGCTGCTGCGGCGGGTCCGCGATACTGCTGTTGAGGCGGATATTGAGGTTGATTCGGAACGTGCTGTGCAGGCTGGGGAGCGAGAGCTACGCCGCAGTACGGGCAGAAACGCTCGTTGTCTGCAACTTGATTTCCGCATGATTTACAAAACATATTGATTCTCCTTATTATAATAATAGTTCTGTTTCTAACAGTATACCATATATATTGTGCTTTATCAAGAGTTTTTCAGAAAAAAGTGCAAAATATCGTATCAATAGCTGTCGAAATGATACGTTTCGCGCTTCCCCCGTTAATATATAAATATTAACAATTATTTCTTATATATAATTGACTTTTTACACCGAATATGTTAAAATTAACATTGTTGAATGTGAATTTGCACATTTTGCATCATTCATTTTGAAAGGAGGGACTGTGTTGACGGAGGAACGACGTGAAAAGATCAGAGTTTTGCTTTCGGAAAAACCGTACGTTTCGCTCTCCGAACTTTGCGAGATGTTCCCGGACCTGTCTGATATGACGCTGAGACGCGATATCGAGTATTTTGACAGGATCGGAGTCGCGGTCAAAGTCCGGGGCGGCGCGAGAAGCGTCAAGTTTATCGGGGACAATTCCGAAGCGCCGATAGCAAACAGGATGACGACTTCCGTTGAGGAAAAAACGAGGATCGCAAAGGCGGCGTCCGTGTACCTCGAGGACGGACATTCCGTGTTTTTGGATTCCGGATCAACGGTCGAAAAGATAATTGATTTCACTCCGCAAAGAAAAACGACTTTCATCACAACGAGCCCGCAGATCGCGCTCTCGCTCTGCAGGCAGGGAAGACACGCGGTGAACATTGTCGGCGGCAGGATAGACCGGGACAGTCTGTCTGTTTCCGGTATGCACGCGATGAAGTTCATATCCGACGTGAACCTTGATATAGCCGTTTTATCGCCGTCCGGCTTTTCGCTGACGGGGGGCTTTACCTGCGGCAATTACAGTGAATGCGAGCTGAAATCGACAGTTGCGAAGAAAGCGCGGCTTGTCGTGATGCTGATGGACAGAACGAAGATCGACCGTGTGCTGCCGTTCACGTTCTGCTCGCCGGGCGACGTCGACGTTCTTGTTACCGACGCGCCGCTCCCCGCGGAAATAGAGGACGCTATCGTAAAATCGGGCGTAAAGATCGTTTGCGCCGCCAAAGAGTTTTAGCGTCGGCGGAAATTCAATGAGATAATTTAAAGAAAGGAATGATATATTTTGGCTAATCTGGCAATCATGCCCCGTCAGGGGCAAAGTGTTGAGAGCTGTATCATAACCTCTTGGCACAAAAAAGTCGGCGACAAGGTCGCAGAAGGCGAGATCCTTTATTCTTACGAAACGGATAAATCCGCCTTTGACGAACCCTCGCTGTTTTCCGGAACGCTCCTTGCCGTTTTTGCGGAAGAAGGAGACGTCGTTCCGTGTCTCGATCCCGTTTGCGTGATCGGTGAGGAAGGAGAGGATATTTCAGCTCTGCTCCCGAAGAAGGAAGGCGCATCCCCCGCGGCGGCGCCTGCGGAAGAAGTAAAAGAAGAGAAGGAAGCGAAGACGGAAGACGCTCCCGCGGCAGTCGCGACCGGTAAAGTCACGGCGGGCGAGAGGGTAAGGATATCTCCCCGCGCAAAGCGTCTTGCGCTCGAGTCCGGCGCCGATCTTGCAAAGGTCACGCCGACAGGTCCGAACGGAAGGATCATCGAACGCGACGTCAACGCGCTCCTCGATAAAGGTCTGAAGACCGATATCGCGTCCGTTGAAGCGTTCCTTCGCGGCGACGTTGTCGTCGAAGAGGAAGCTCCGGCAGCTCCTGCATCTCCCGCCGCAGTGTCCGCTCCGAACTTCGGCGATTATGATGAAATCCCGATGTCCGGCGTTCGCCGCGCTATCGCGCGCTCGATGCACGCGTCCCTTTCCGAAATGGCGCAGCTCACGCTGAACGCATCTTTCGACGCTACGAAGATGATGTCCTACAGAGCGTCTCTCAAAGCGGGCTCGGAAGCAATGGGACTTCCGAAGATATCCCTCAACGATATGGTATTCTTCGCGGTTTCCCGCGTTCTTCCCGACCATCCCGAAATCAACGCTACTCTCAAGGACGATAAGATAAAGCAGTACAAGCACGCGAACGTAGGGCTCGCTGTCGATACAGAGCGCGGACTTCTCGTTCCCACCATTTTCGGCGCGGACACGATGAGTCTTGCAGAGCTTGCAAAAGCCAACAAAGCGGCGGCGGCAAAAGCGAAGGAAGGAACGCTCACGCCCGACGAAATGTCCGGCGGGTCGTTTACGGTCACGAATCTCGGCTCCCTCGGCGTCGAGAGCTTCACTCCCGTCATCAATCCTCCTCAGGTCGCGATCCTCGGGGTATGCGCTATGACGAACAGACTTCGCGATGACGGAACGGTTTATCCGGCAATGGGACTTTCCCTCACGTTCGACCACAGAGCGATCGACGGAGCTCCCGCGGCAAGGTTCCTCAAAGACCTTTGCACGGCGCTTGAGAATTTCGGTCTGCTCCTTGCAAAGTGAGGTAGCGTATGGCATACGATCTTATAATCATGGGCGGCGGCCCCGCGGGTTACAACGCGGCGGAGAGAGCTGCCGAAGCAGGGTACAAGACGGTACTGTTTGAAGAGCGCGCGCTCGGCGGCGTCTGCCTCAACGAGGGATGCATCCCGACGAAAACTCTTCTCAATTCCGCAAAGATCTACGAGAGCGCGATCCACGGCGAGCCTTACGGCGTGAAGGTCGAAGGGGCGTCCCTCGATCACGCGGCGGTAGTTGCCCGTAAAAACAAAGTGGTAAAAACTCTTGTCGGCGGAGTCGGCGCGAAGATGAAAGGCGCCGGCGTCAAAGTCGTTGAGGGAACTGCTAAAATTGCAGGGAAGTGCGACGCGGGTTTTGCTGTCGAGTGCGCCGGCGAGAGATATGAAGCGGCTCGTCTTCTGATCTGCACCGGAAGCGAAGCGGCGATCCCCCCGATCGACGGTCTTCGCGACGCGGTCGCGTCCGGACTTGCGGTAACCAACCGCGAGATCCTCGACATTACCGCGGCTCCGAAAAAGATCGCCGTCATCGGCGGCGGCGTCATAGGACTTGAAATGGCGTCTTACTTCAACACGATCGGCTCCGAGGTCACGGTCATCGAGATGATGGACAAGATCGCGGGACCCACCGACAAGGACGTATCTAAGATACTCGAGAACAACATGGCAAAGAAGGGCGTAAAGTTCGTTCTCAGCGCGGCGGTCAAGTCTGTCAAAGGCAAGGCCGGCGCGGGCAAGGTCGAATATGAAAAGGACGGAAAGTGCGTCGCGGTCGAATGTGATCTCGTGCTCGTTTCAACGGGGCGCCGCGCGAGAACGAAGGACATCGGCGTTGAGACGCTCGGGATCCTTACAAACCGCGGAGCTATCGTCACGGACGAGTCCGGACGCACGAACGTTCCCGGCGTCTTCGCCGCGGGCGACGTCAACGGAAAGAGTATGCTCGCTCACACCGCGTACCGCGAAGGCGAGGCGGCTGTCAACACGATGCTCGGTATCAAGGACCGCGTCGATTACAGAGCGATCCCCGCTGCGATCTACACGAAGCCCGAGGTCGGAACTGTAGGCGAGACTGTCGAGTCCGCCGCAAAGGTCGGCATCAAGGCGAAGGAATACACGATCAGTATGCGCTACAGCGGCAGATACGTCGCTGAGAACGAAGGCGGAGACGGTATCGCAAAGATAGTCGTCGACGAGGATCACGGAACGATAATCGGCGTTCACATGATCGGCTCGTACGCCTCCGAGATCATCTACGGCGCGGCGGCGATGGTCGCGCGTCACGACAGAGCAGGAGACGTTCGCCGTCTCGTATTCCCGCACCCCACGGTATGCGAAGTCATCCGCGAGGGAATGTTTATGATAGACTAATTATAAGAAAGAAGGAAATATATTATGCCTAAGAGTCAATACATAAGCCCGAAGGACGCATTTGAAAGAGGTTTTATCGAATTTGACAAAATACCTCTTTGCCAGTACAACAAAACTCTCGCGGAAGAGAAGAAGATATACAAGAAAGCTGATTTTCTGCGTATCTATCACGATATGAGAGTCATCCGCGAATTTGAGACGATGCTCAACGAGATCAAGACGAAGAGCGTTTACAACGGTGTTGAATACCACAACCCGGGTCCCGCTCACCTCTCTATCGGTCAGGAAGCGTCCGCTGTCGGACAGGCGTACTGCCTCGACATCAACGACTTCACGTTCGGTTCCCACAGAAGCCACGGCGAGATCCTCGCGAAAGGTCTTTCCTCGATCAACAAGCTCGACGACGATGAGCTTTATGATATAATGAAGGAATTCCTCGGCGGAAAAACTCTCGCGGTAGTTGAAAAAGAGAATCACAAGGGCGACATCAAAGACCTCGCGAAGGACTTTCTCCTTTACGGAGCGCTCGCGGAGATCTTCGCCCGCACGACCGGCTTCAACAAGGGTCTCGGCGGATCGATGCACGCATTCTTCATTCCGTTCGGTATTCTTCCAAACAACGCTATCGTCGGCGGAGCTGCTCCTATCGCTCTCGGCGCGGCGCTCTACAAGAGAAGCTGTCACAAGAAGGGCATAGTCGTTGCTAACTCCGGTGACGGCGCGCTCGGACGCGGTCCCGTTCTCGAAGCTCTCAATATGGCTAATATGGACCAGATCAGAAAGCTCTGGGGCATGGACGGCAAGTATGACGATTCCGGTATGCCTATCCTCTTCAACGTATTCAACAACTTCTACGGCATGGGCGGACAGACCAGAGGCGAGACGATGGGCTTCGATATCCCCGCGCGTCTCGGCGCAGGTTTCGCACCGGAAGCAATGCACGCAGAAAAGGTCAACGGCTACGATCCTCTCGCAGTTATTGAAGCAACGACGAGAAAGAAAGAACTTCTCGTAAACGGCGAGGGTCCCGCGCTTCTCGAAGTCGCAACGTACAGAGTAAGCGGACACTCTCCGTCCGACTCTTCGACGTACAGAAGCGCAGAGGAGATCGAAGAGTGGAAGAACGCCTGCCCGATCGCCGCTTTCCGTCCAAAGCTCGTAAAAGGCCGCGTTGCAACACAGGCGGAATTCGACGCTATCGACGAAGAGATCATCTCTCGTATCACGAAGGTCTGCAAGATGGCGACGAACGACGAGATCTCGCCCCGTATGAACCTCGACGAGACTCCCGATATGATCTCCGGCATCATGTTCTCCAACACGGACACGCCCAGCATGGACACGACCCGCGAGCCCGAAGTCCTCATTCCCAAGGAAGAGGATCCGAGAGTAAAGCAGATCGCCGGAAAAGCCCGCTTCGCATTCGACGAAAAAGGAGAAGCGATCCCGAAGATCAAGCAGTTCGGTCTGCGCGACGGTCTGTTTGAAGCAATTATCGACAAATTCTATGAAGACCCCACGACGATCGCTTACGGCGAGGACAACCGTGACTGGGGCGGCGCGTTCGCAGTCTATCGCGGACTGACAGAAGCGCTTCCTTATCACAGATTCTTCAACGCTCCGATCTCCGAAGCTGCTATCGTCGGCTCCGCTGTCGGCTACGCTGTTGCGGGCGGACGCGCTATCGTTGAGCTTATGTACGCTGACTTTATCGGCTGCGCGGGCGACGAGATATTCAACCAGCTCTCCAAGTGGCAGGCAATGAGTGCGGGCATCCTCAAGATGCCGGTAGTCGTCCGTGTTTCGGTCGGCTCCAAGTACGGCGCGCAACACTCTCAGGACTGGACGGCGCTTTGCGCTCACATCCCGGGACTCAAGGTCTGCTTCCCCGCAACGCCTTACGATGCAAAGGGACTTATGGCTGAAGCGCTCAACGGCACCGACCCTGTCGTCTTCTTTGAATCTCAGAGAATTTACGACGTGGGCGAGCAGTTCCACGAGGGCGGCGTTCCGAAGGAATCCTACAGGATCAAATTCGGCGAGCCGGACGTTAAACGCGAGGGTAAGGATGTGACGATCCTCACGATCGGCGCGGTCCTTTACAGAGCGCTTGAAGCGGCAAAGAAGCTCGAAGCTGATTACGGTATCAGCGCTGAAGTCATCGACGCGCGCTCCATCGTTCCGTTCAACTACGAGAAAGTGATCGAGTCCGTAAAGAAGACGGGCAAGATCATAATCGTCGGCGACGCGTGCGACAGGAACTCCGTTATGAGAGATATGGCTTCCAACATCGCCGAGATGGCGTTTGATTACCTCGACGCTCCGCCGGTCGTATTCGGTTCCCGCAACTGGATCACTCCCGCGTTCGAGTTTGAAAAGTACTTCTTCCCGCAGGCTGACGGCATAATCGACGTTATCTCTCAGAAGCTTATGCCCATCCCCGGAAGGACTTACAAGATCAACGAGACCGAGCTTGAGCACATCGAAAGAAGCAAAAAGGGCGTATAAGTTGAAATAACTAAATAATTCTCAGGGAGGAACTCCGGCAAGAGTTCCTCCCTGAAACCTTCTTGAGAACTTTTGAATGGGAAAATCAACGGAATGAACAGCATATAATAATACCGAAAAACAGGCTCAAGTGGAGGGTACGAACAGTGCGAAAACCGCCGGGACTTGATTTTTTGGGCAATTTGTGGTATAATGCATAATGCGACAGAATGCGAGCCGGGATTTCAGGCTGCGTTTTGAATCAATTATTCATTTTCAGGTGGTGCATAATTTGATTAAGAGAGGTAATGCGTCGGACGGTGAAAGCGCAAACTTTTCGCCGGAAAAAGACGCAAATACTGTCGAAGTCAATAAAGCCGACACGGTCAGTGAAAGGCGCGTCATAAGCGACGCGTCAGTTTCCGCGCGCCCTGATAAAGCAAAGATGAGAACAGGACAGATCCCGAGAGTACAGACGGGACAGATACCGAAGGTACAAACAGGAAGTATTCCGAGAGTACCTACGGGTCAGATACCGAGAGTTCAAACAGGGCAGATACCGAGAGTACAGACGGGACAGATCCCGAGAGTACAGACCGGTCAAATACCGAAAGTACAAACAGGTCAAATTCCGCGAGTACAGACGGGACAGATACCGAGAGTTCAAACAGGGCAAATACCGAAGGTCGCGACAGGTCAGATACCGAAGGTAAAAGAAACAAAGAAAGAAAAATCAAAGAAGAGGCGCGCTGCAAAGATCGTATCGACGGTCATCGTAATTCTTATGATCGCCGGAGTGTCGGTCTACGCCGCGCTGATGCTTATCAATGCGAACAAAGAAGAGGCGCCGGTGTTCATCCCGCCCGATACGGTCGCGGGAACAAATGAATCAAGCGACGTTATGTCATCTCCTCACAAAGAGACGACGTATCTGTCGGCGTCGAGATATAACGTAAAATTCACGTTTTACGAATCTCCCGATATCGTGTGCAATACCGCAGAGGTTGAAGCGGGAGAGCTTATGGACATCCTCGGTATAGACCACGGAGAGAGCAAGAGAGTGTCGGTTGACCTTTCCTCCGTCATAAGCGAAGACACGCTTATCGACGTGAAGAGCATATCTAAATCGACCGATACGAAAACAGAGCCGATACCGTTCGAGACGGAGTACGTCGACGACGATACGATCTACGAAGGAGAAGAAGAGGTCGCAATATACGGCTATGAAGGCGTAAAGACTTTTACATACGAATGTACGCTCGTAAACGGCGAAGAGGAATCGCGCGAGCTTGTCTCCGAAGAGGTGACGATCGAGCCGCAGAACACGATCATTTACCGTGGAACGAAGGTCTACGTGCCGCCGGTACCCGCCTGGATACCCGAAACGGTATATTCCGGCATCCCCGACAGCTATCTTTACTACGTCGACGTTCAGGCGACTTGTTATTCGATCGTCGGAACAACTGCGACGGGACTTCCCACGGGCAATAACGTTATGGCGGTCGATCCGAACGTCATTCCGCTCGGAAGTCAGTGTATCGTTATCGGTGCGCTCGGCGACTACGGCTACAGGATCGCAGCCGACGTCGGCGGGGGCATCAAAGGCAATATAATCGACATCTGGGTACCTGAGGGAACGGGATTCGGATGGCAGAACGCAAGAGTTTACGTTATCGGTTAAGGAGAGACAAATGGATTTTTCGGAACTTGAAAAATATCAGGACTGGATGAGCGACGAGTGGAGGATTCCCGGCTCGTCCGCAATAGGATATAAGGACGGAAAGATAGTATACCGCCATTCTTCGGGGTATGCCGACGTTGAGTCGGGACGCCGTATGAAGGGCGACGAGCTGTTCTATATGTTCAGTATAACGAAGACTGTGACCTCACTCACAGCGCTTCAGCTTTACGAAAGAGGCGTTATCGGACTTGACGATCCGGTCGCGAAATACATACCCGAATTTGCAAATATCAAAGTCAGGTTCAAAGAGCCGGGCGGCGATATTATTAAGAAGGCGACGCGTACGATGACGATACGTCATCTTCTCACGATGACGGCGGGATACGACTATACGATGACGTCTCCCGAGATTGAAGCGCTTCGCGATCCCGACGGCGGTATCACGACGCTCAATATGGCGCGCGGTCTTGCCGCTCTCCCGCTTCTTTTCGAGCCGGGAGACAGATGGTGCTACGGTATGAGCCACGACATTCTCGCGGCGGTAGTTGAGGTCGCATCCGGCAAGAGATTTTGCGATTACGTCAAAGAAAACGTTCTCGACCCGGTCGGGATGAAAAACTCGTATTTTCATCTTCCGAAGGAAGAATTTGAGAGCAGAGCGGCGACGCAGTACTGCTTTGACGACAAAATTCAAAAATACGTTAAGATACCGCTCGAAAACTGGGCGATACCCGGTGAGCAGTATGACAGCGGCGGCGCGGGACTTATATCCGACGTTGCAGATATGGCGCTTTACGCCGCAACTCTCGCAAACGGCGGCGTCGCGCAAACCGGCTGCAGGATCATAAAGCGCGAGACGATCGATCTCTGGCGCACGAATCAGCTTGACGACGAGCGTATGAAGTGGTTCGACTGGGGACAGTACGTCGGTTACGGATACGGACTCGGCGTCAGGACGCACATTGATCCCGAGAAGTCCGGCTCTCCTTCGCCTTTGGGTGAGTTCGGCTGGTCGGGAGCTGCCGGCGCTATCCTTATTGTCGATGTTGAAGACAACGCAGCTTTCTTCTACGCGGCTCACATGCAGAACAACCAGGAGAGCATAGTCTTCCCGCGTATCAGAAACCTTTTCTTCGAGGGACTTAAGAAGTAAACAGATCAATGCGAGGCGCTGCCTCGCACACCGCCAAAGGGATGCGTTCCTTTGGAAACCTAAATAGTATTACAGCCCGAAACGCTTGCGTTTCGGGCTGTATGTTTACACTTCGTTCTGTTCCTCTCGACATGACCCCGGTGTGAGCGATAAATATTCAAAAGTCATTCTGAGGCAAAGCCGAAGAATCCCTTCGATAAGTTGTGTCTGTAAATCATAACCACCCGTCAAACGGGTGGTTTGCACAAAGGCTAAAAGCCTAAGAGTTACCGGCCAGCGTCTAAAGGCGCTGGCTTTCACTCTGTTCAAGCCTATTGCCGTTGCCACTTTAGCCGCCCCTTAAAGGGCGTTCG
>JAFXNX010000284.1 GCA_017529175.1 Clostridia bacterium | reverse complement strand
TTCTTCTCTGGGGACCTCCCGGACTCGGCAAGACGACTCTGGCGGGTATCATCGCCTCGGAGCTCGGAGTCGGATTCAGAGTGACGTCGGGCCCCGCGATCGAGAAGCAGGGAGACCTTGCGGCGCTTCTTACGAATCTGTCCGAGGGCGACGTGCTTTTCATCGACGAGATACACCGCCTTTCGAGAAATATCGAGGAGATACTGTACCCCGCGATGGAAGACCACGTTCTCGATATCATAATCGGCAAGGGACCCGCAGCAAGGTCGATAAGACTGCCGCTCCCGCGCTTTACCCTTATCGGAGCGACGACGAGGCAGGGACAGCTCACCCAGCCGCTGCGCGACCGTTTCGGCATACCGCTCAAGCTCGAGCTGTATACGACGGAGGAGCTGTCTGAGATCGTGACGCGAAGCGCCGATATCCTCGGCATACCGGTAACGCCGGACGGCGCAAGAGAGATCGCCTCCCGCTCGAGAGGCACGCCGCGTATCGCGAACAGATTTTTGAAAAGAGTCCGCGACTACGCGCAGGTCAAGGAGAACGGAGAGATAACGCGCAGCGTTGCGAAGGACGCGCTCGATCTGCTCGACGTCGACGAGCTCGGACTTGACAATATCGACCGCCGTATGCTCGAGACGATAATAAAGTTCTACGACGGAGGTCCTGTCGGGCTCGAGACGATCGCGGCGACCACCGGAGAGGAGGCGATAACCCTTGAGGACGTATACGAGCCGTATCTTTTGCAGATAGGGTATCTGTCACGCACGCCGCGCGGAAGATGCGTCACAAGACAGGCATACGAGCACCTCGGGATACCGTATAAAGCCCCGCAGGGAGCGGATACTCAACTGCGTCTTGACGGTGGAGAAAACTGACAAAACGAATTTTATACAAATGCAAAATATATTAACATGATCGCGGTATTTAGGCAAAAGACTAAATGCCGCGATCCCGTTTTCACCCGTCACAGAAACGGCGTTTGCATCCGATAATTAACAAATGCGTAACAAAAAGAAACCCATATATGTTTGACAAATACGACAGTTTTTGATAATATATATAATTAAAGAAATTCATTTTTGGAGGCAGACAATGTTTACGTCACCGAAACTTTCACTTGAAGACATACTCGGAAAAGGGTATACGGATAAACTCGTCGAGGCAAACGACGCGCTCGGCATGCTTGACGCGAAGGAAGCGCGCCGCATCGCGGAAGAAAAAATAGATTTCTATCCCGCAGAAAAACAGAAAAAGAACGATGAACTGCTGTCGAAGGTCGGATGCGAGATCGACCCGCGTTCAAAAATAATAACGACGGCGCCGCTACCGCGGCGTTTGCGAAAGCGCTCTCGAAGGACTCCGCTCCCGTCACCGGCGTATGCTGCTACAGACTCGGTGAAGACGGAAGACTGTATCTTGCGGGGAAGAGCGAGCATTATCACGCGCCTCTCGGACACAGATTCGACGGTTACCGTCTTATAGACAACGCGAGAGCTCTCGGAGTCCTCAACGCGACTCACAACAATACGAGAGGATATATCACAAGACTTTGCGAGCGCCGCCTAGTCCAGAGCGTGAACGGTATCGACTGGAGCGACGATGATGCGACAGACAAGGTCATAGCGTCAACGGAGCATAAGGTGCTCAACAGAGTCATCAACCTCGAGACGGGATCTCTTTCCGTCGAAGCGGGTATCAAAATGATGCTCGCGAGATTTTACCGCTTATCTCCAGAATTTCCCGAGCCGAAGTACGCGGGTAAAACTCCCGTTTTCTTCGTAATGGCGGACAACCACGGCGGAAGAGAAGCGAACTACCACGGAACGACAGTCGTCGCGCAGACGTTCAGAGGACTTTGGTCCGAGTTTGCGGCGAAGGAAGAGGAAGCGGGCATCTATAAGGTGGTACCCGTTGCGATCAACGATATCGAAGACTTCGAGGCGAAGATCGAAAAATATAACGAAGGATGCTACAAGACCGCGGGATTCCTTCATGAGATAATCCTTATGAACTACGGCGGTATAAAGCTGACAAAAGAATTCCTCGGCGCGGCATACGAGCTTTGCGAAAAGTACGACACGCCGACACTCGTCGACGAGATCCAGTCGTGTATGTGGTACCGCGGATTCTTCCAGTTCCGTCTTTACGGCCTCAAACCCGATTTCGTCATCATCGGCAAGGGCTTTCCCGGCGGCGAGTATCCCGCGAGCAAGATCATCGCGACGGCTGAATACGATACGCTCAACCAGTTCGGCGCGCTCGTAACGAACGGTCAGGAAGAGCTTGCGTCTCTTGCATACCTTATCACGATGAGCTATATGAGAGTCGTCGGCGCGGAAGTCGAGGCGATAGGCGAACGTTTCGAGTCGGGACTTAAAGCGATAGCGGCAAGACACCCGAAGACGATAGTAAAAGCGGAAGGAATGCAGCTTCTCGCGGCGCTCCATTTCGCGGACGCATCGCGCGCCGCGGATTTTGCAAAGGATATGAAGCGTCACTATATCGACGCGTCGGCGCAGACCTACAAGCCGCACTGTCCTCCGGCGCTCCTTCTCAAGCCTCCGGTCATAGCGACAGAGGCGACGGTCGACTATATCCTTGACGTGATCGAAAAGATAATCGTTGAAAAAGAGGCGTAAGATGACGGTCCTCGGAATTGACGTCGGTACTACCGGCACCAAAACGCTCGCGCTCGACGAGAGGGGAGAAGTCCTCGCCTCGTCTTACCGCGAGTACGAACTGAAGAACTCCGGCTCCACCGTTTCGCAGAATGCCGACGACTGGTGGGACGCTGTATGCGCCACGGTGAACGACGTCGCGAGCGCGGTGGGGCCTGAAAAAATAGACGCGATATCTTTGTCTACGCAAGGCGCGAGTATGCTCGCGGCAAGCGCGGACGGCGCGGCGCTTTGCGAAGTTATGACCTGGATGGATTCGCGTTCCGCGAAGGAAGCCGAATGCCTTGACGGCGCGATCGGCAAGCGGCGCGTCTATGAGAAGTGCGGATGGCCGCTGTCTCCCGCAGGAGACGCCGCGAAGATACTCTGGCTCAAGAACAATATGCCCGACGTGTATGACGGCGCATCCTGTTTTCCTTCTACGATAGAATTTATCAATAAAAAACTCACCGGACGTTTTGTCACTGATCCGACGAACGCCGCTATAAGGCAGCTTTTCAATATCAAAACGGGAGGCTGGGACGATGAGATACTCTCGGCCGTCGGTATCGCGCGCGATAAACTGCCCGAGATAGCGCCGGTAGGCGAAGAAGTCGGAACACTGACGGACGAAGCGTCAGGAGCGCTCGGACTTAAACCGGGCGTGAAAGTCTTTTGCGGCGCTCACGACCAGTACTGCGCCGCGCTTGGCGCAGGAGCTGTTACGGCGGGAGATATGATGCTCGCCACAGGAACTGCGTGGGTGGTTCTCGGCGTTACGGACGCCCCTCTTTATACCGAAAGCGGTATATGCCCCGGCATCCATCCGGTAAAAGGGAAATACGGCGCGATGGCGTCGCTCGTCAGCGCGGGAAGCGCTCTTAAGTGGTACAAGAATCTGATCTGCGACGACTTTGCGACGATGGATAGGGAAGCTGCGAAAAGACGCGACAGCGCAAAGGACGTCCTCGTCCTTCCGTACGTTGCCGGAGCGGGCTTTCCTCACAACAGACCTGACGCCGGAGCGACGATACACGGGCTCAAGATCGGACACGACAGGTACGATATCGCGCGGTCGGTGATGGAAGGGGTCGCGTTCGAGGCAAGAGGCGTCATTGAAGAATTTGCAAAGAACGGAATGAAGATAGAACGGCTGGCGATGACAGGCGGCGCCGCAAAGAGCGACGTATGGACCGGGATCGTGCGCGACGTCACCGGATGCAGCATAGTAAGACAGCGCGAGAGCGAGACCTGCTGTATGGGAGCTGCGTTTATTGCGCTTGTCGGACTCGGCGTTTACAAGAGCTACGGCGACTGTCTGCGCTTTGCGTCGGACACTTCCGTGCTCGGCGTCCCGGACGGTGAGTCACGCGCCTTCTACGATGAAAAATACGAAAGATACAAGGGCATAAGAGAGCGCATTTTCTCATAAAATCAACACGTAAAGCGCGAAGATGTCATTATTTATTACAAATTAGACACAAAAAATTATATTATTGGCAAATCTTCCGTGTTGACCGTTCTATATAAATATGCTAAAATATAATAAACAATCGCGCATTATTTTGATTAAAATATCAATACTGAATGGGAAGATCGGCGGATCATGTCGTATTCTGCGGATTATTCCCACGGAAAGCATCAGGTGACGGCGTAATGTTCGGTGTGAACGTAACTGATTATGACAGAAGAGTCTGGGAGGAAGAGCTTTGCGAGTTCCTTCCCGAAAAGATCATCGACTGTCACGTACATATTTACCTCAAAGAAATGCAAAGGGAAAAGCCGGAGGAGCGCAAAGGATGCGTTATGTGGCCTCACATAGTCGCTCCCGAGCTTGACGGCGCCGACCTTGAAGAGTCGTTCTCGAAAATGTTCCCCGGAAAAAAGACGGGAGCGGTCGTCATGGGTATGCCGACGTGCCGTCTGGACGAGGTGAACGAGTTCGCGCTCTCCGAGGCGAAGAAGTACTCGTATCCCGCGCTTTACTGCACGAACTGGGACACGACGAAGGACGAGATCAGAGCGGCGATGGCAAAGGGGTTTGCCGGAATAAAGCCGTATCTCAACAACTGTCCGCCGTATATTCCCGAGAGTGAGGTCAGGATATTTGATTTTCTGACTCACGAGCACCTTGAACTGATGGACGAAGTCGGCGGGATCGTAATGCTCCATATCCCGAGAGCGCTGCGGTTGAGGGACCCGATAAATCTCGCGCAGATGATGGAGATAGAGGAAAGGTATCCGAACGCGAAAGTGATAATCGCTCATATCGGAAGAGCTTACGCGCCGGAAGATATCGGCAACGCTTTCGAGGTTTTGAAGAATACTGAAAATATGAGATTCGACTTCACCGCCAACACGCTCACCGAGGCAATGGTGCGCTGTGTCGAGGCGGTCGGTACGGACAGATTCTTATTCGGCTCCGATATGCCGATAACGAAGATGCGGATGTACCGCATAGTCGAGAACGGCAAGTATATCAACGTAGTTCCGCGCGGAGCTTACGGCGACGTTTCCGGCGACTCTCACATGAGAGAAACGGATGAGAAGGATCTTACGACCTTCATGTACGAAGAGCTTCGCGGATTCAAACGGTGCGCGCAGACGTTGTCTCTTTCAAAAGAGGACGTCGAAAAAATAATGTATAAGAACGCATCCGATCTGTTCGGATATACGCTTTGAGGACAACTATGAAAAAGATAAAAATCGGATTTCTCCCGCTTTATATAAAGCTTTACGACGACTGCGGATTCGTGGTCAGACCGAGAACGGAGCCGTTCTACGAAGCTCTTGCCGCTGATTTCGAGTCGCAAGGATTCGACGTTGTAAGATCTCCTTTTTGCAGTATCAAGCCGGAGTTCGAAGCCGCAATAGAAAAGTTCGAGGGCGAAGGGTGCGACGTCATCGTAACGTGGCACGCCGCGTATTCTCCGTCTCTTGAATCCATCGAGCCGCTGTCGAAAACACCTCTTCCGATAGTCGTCGTCGATACGACCGAGACGTTCGACTTTTCCGCAATGCAGGATCCGGGCGAGATGAACTACTGCCACGGCATCCACGGCGTTATGGATATGACGAATATGCTCCGCCGCGCGGGAAAGGCGTACGCCATCGCCGCGGGACATTATCCGACGTCAGACGTTGCAAAGAGAGCCGGAAGGCTCGTCAGAGCGGCGTACGGCGCATCGAGCCTCAAGGGGACGAAGGTCGGAACGATAGGCGGCAGCTTCGACGGTATGGGAGATTTTCTCATTTCCGACGAGGAATTGAAGGACGTGTTCGGTGTGGAAGCGGTCTATTCTGACGGCGCCGAGCTCAACGCTCTGCGTGCCGCCGTCACAGACGATGAGATAGAAAAAGAGATCGCATACGACAACGACACTTACGTCGCGCTCGACGAGATAGACGAGGCGACGCACCGCAAAACCGTAAGGAACTGTCTTGCGGTGAGACACTGGATAGAAAAGCGCGCGCTTTCCGCGTTCACTGTCAACTTCCGCGAGATAAGACCCGAGTGCGGTCTTGAGATCATGCCGTTTATGGAAGCCTGCAAGGCTATGGAACGCGGCGTCGGCTACGCCGGAGAAGGCGACGTGCTGACGGCTTCCGTCACCGGAGCGCTGATGAGAGCTTTCGGCGACGTATCTTTCGTCGAGATATTCTGCCCTGACTGGAAGGGCGGTACTCTTTATCTCAGCCATATGGGAGAGTACAATCCGGCGCTCACCGACTGCACAAACGAGATGAAGAAGATCTCGTTCATATTCGGCGAAGCGGACGATCCCGTCGTCAGTTACGGATGCTACAAGGCGGGAGACGCGATATTCACCAACGTCTTTAAGGACGCAGACGGAAAGTATACGATGCTAATGTCCCCCGTCGAGATGGTACCCTGTCCCGATGACAATTTCGTCGGAACGGTCAGAGGGTGGATGAAGCCGAAGATGCCTCTTCCCGAATTCCTTGAAAGAATAAGCGAGTGCGGAGTCACTCATCACAGCTCGTTGACTTACGGCGCGACTCTCCGTGAGATGAAGTTCTTCGCGGACGTTATGGGACTTCGCACCGTAACGGTCGAGTGATCTTATGTAATGTAAATAGAGTTTTCCGTTTTCCGGAAAGCTTTAAATAAAACAACAATTCTATTTTTCATTTACGAAAGGCAGGTACACTATGAAAACCAAGCGGATCATCGCTCTTCTTCTCGTAGTATTCATGGCGCTTGCGGCTCTGGCATCTTGTTCAGAGGGCGGC
>JAFXNX010000283.1 GCA_017529175.1 Clostridia bacterium | reverse complement strand
TCGCACAGCATATCGGCGACAATACCGCGAGATGTATCGCCATGGCGTCGACGGACGGACTCAGCCGCGGGACGGAAGCTACAGACACAGGCGCGCCGATAAGCGTTCCTGTAGGCCGCGAAACTCTCGGCAGGATCTTCAACGTTCTCGGCGATACGGTCGACGGCGGGGAAGAGCTGAAGAATGCTCCGCGCCGCAGTATACACCGCGCCGCGCCTTCATACGAGGAACTTTCCACGTCGACTGAAATATTCGAAACAGGTATCAAAGTCATTGACCTTATCTGCCCGTATTCAAAGGGCGGTAAGATCGGTCTTTTCGGTGGCGCGGGAGTCGGCAAAACTGTCATTATAATGGAGCTGATCCACAACATCGCCAAAGAGCACGGCGGTCTTTCCGTGTTTACCGGCGTCGGTGAGAGAACGCGTGAAGGAAACGACCTCTATTACGAAATGAAAGAGTCCGGAGTCCTTTCAAAAACGTCTCTTATCTACGGACAGATGAACGAGCCGCCGGGAGCGAGAATGAGAGTTGCGCTCTCCGGACTTACGGTCGCTGAGAACTTCCGCGACGAGGAAGGGCAGGACGTCCTTCTGTTCATCGACAACATATTCAGATTCACTCAAGCGGGAAGCGAAGTGTCCGCGCTGCTCGGCAGAATGCCGTCCGCGGTCGGATATCAGCCGACGCTTGCAAACGAAATGGGTATCCTCCAGGAGAGGATAACCTCGACGAAGCGCGGTTCTATCACGTCCGTTCAGGCGGTATACGTCCCCGCGGACGACCTCACAGACCCCGCTCCCGCAACGACGTTTGCGCACCTTGACGCAACGACGGTCCTTTCGAGAAGTATCGCGTCTCAAGGTATCTATCCCGCTGTTGATCCTCTTGAATCGACGAGCCGCATACTCTCTCCGGATATAGTCGGAGAAGAGCATTACGCTGTCGCAAAGGAAGTACAGAGGATACTTCAAAGATATGCCGAGCTTATGGACATCATCGCTATCATGGGTATGGACGAACTTTCCGAAGACGATAAGAAACTCGTTCAGAGAGCGAGAAAGATTCAGAGATTCCTCTCTCAGCCCTTCTTCGTATCCGAAAAGTTTACGGGTTATCCCGGCGTTTACGTTCCGATATCCGAGACGATCCGCGGCTTCCGTGAGATAATCGAAGGAAAGCATGACGACATTCCCGAATCCTGCTTCCTCTTTGCCGGTACGATCGACGACGCCGTTGCAAGGGCGAAGGAGACAGTATGAATACGTTCAGATTGACGGTTTCCACGCCGGACGGCAACAGATTTGACGGTGACGCCGAAGCGATCTTTCTGCGTGGCAGCGAAGGCGACCTTGCGATACTCTCGGGACACGCGCCTCTCGTCACGGCGGTCAAGGAGTGTGTTTGCAGGATAATCGACAAAGACGGCGAGGAGATCGCCGCCGACATCAAAGGCGGGCTTCTGAACGTTTCGGAAGACGGAAGGACGATATTGTTGACTACAACGTTTGACGTTAAATAAAACAATATTAATGCACGGCGAGTCATCCGACCCGCCGTGTTGTTTATCAGTCACTTAACACTGACTTTGCTATTCAAAGACTTTCTCGTAAGATACAGCCAACGTATCCTTAATTTGTTCCGGTAAGCGCTACGCCGTTCACGTAAAGCGTATAGCCGCCAGTGATGACGTTCGACGCGTCGCCGGTGAAGGACGTCACATAGCTGTCGCCGGTGAGTGACCACGTGCTGCCGCTTTCGAGGGTCACGGAGACAGTTCCGACTTCGGTGGAAACCGTCGAACCGCTCTCGTTCGTGATCTTTCCGTCAATATAGCCGGTAAACGTCGAAGAATCGGAAAGCTTCAAAGTAAGCGCGGAATTGCTGCCGACGAGGATAGCGCCGGAAAGCGTCTGATTGGAAGCGTTCAGAACCGCGATATTGCTTCCGCCGCTCCAACCGTCGTCACAGACGGAAAGCAGGACGTTTGTGCTGTCGTTATTTGTGATCTTCACTCCGGAAAGTGTGATGACCGCGCTCGTGTTGGTGACGTGGAAAACGTGCCCGTTTTTGCTCGTCAGGCTTCCGCCGGTCATCGTGAACGAAGACGTACCGCTCGCCGCGTCGCCGGACATGGACTGATAGATCATGATCGTGTCGAGGAACGTCGCGTTTCCGTTGCACTTGGTGTTGTTTGCGGTAAGGTCGCAGTTGTTGAGCGTTATGGAATTGAGACCTTCTATGCAGACGCCCTCCGAAAGGTTGGATATGAGCGTTGCGTCGGATACGGTGATATCCGCAGTAGAGTAGATCGCGGGGGAGCCGAGGCCGTTCGAGGTGTAAGTGCCGCCGTCGACCGTGACAGTCCCGCCGCCTCTGTCGGTGCGGATCGCCGCGGAGGATTGTCCGCT
>JAFXNX010000282.1 GCA_017529175.1 Clostridia bacterium | reverse complement strand
AGAACAACTGTTAATACAGATACCTGAAATTCGAGAAGTTGCAGTTACGCCGATTCCTGATGAGAATGAACAGCATTTGCCTAAATATCATATCAGATTGTCTGAGGAGAATTGCGATAAAGCGAAAACTGAAGCAAGTATTGTTTCGATAGTTGAATCAACTTTGGGAAGAACGGCTGTGCCTGGTTATATTGAATACTATGATAAACCATTGCCTCGAACAGATAACGGAAAACTAGATGTTACATTGCTTAGCCAAAAAGATATAGACTCTATCCAGGATAAAGACCGGTATAGAACTGCTTTCAGATGATTCCAAAAAACAATTATTCGGTTTGGGTAAGATCGTACGGCAAAGCAAGTCACAAAAGCAATTCCCATTTTGAAGTTGCGTCATTTCCGGCGCAACTTTTTATTTTACGCCCTTTATAATTACGAAAGGGTTTTAAGTGCCTAAGACAATTAAGATGCGGAGGGCTGAGAGCCCTCCCCCTATAGGCTCAAATGAAGAAACCGGACCTTTGGAGACGGAGGCATCAAAGGGATGCCTCCCTACGGCGGTATCAATAAAGATCCCGCCAAAATGATATACCCGCCCCCGAAAGGGGCGGGTATGGTATCCCGCTTGGGCGGGATGATATACTCCTTCGGAGTATGATATACCGCTGACGCGGTATGAGATACTGCCTGCGGCAGTATTATTCTCCCAGCGCCGCGAGCGCGGCGGTGATGCCGTCCTTCTTTTCGGTGAACTTCGCAAGCTTGACGCGCTCCGCGTCGACGACGGCGGCGGGCGCTTTCTCGGTGAAGCCCTTATTGGACAGTTTGCCTTCGACGCGGGCGATCTCGGCGTTCACTTTATCGAGTTCCGCGCGCAGACGCGCCTTCTCCTCTTCCGGATCGACGAGATCCGTCATGGGGATGAAGACCGTCGCGCTGTCGGTGACGATGCGGACGGAGCCGGACTCCGAGTGATCGCTCACGATATCAAGCGAGGACGCTCCGGCTAGACGTTTGAAGAATTCTTCCGTTCCCTCGAACGCCTTCGGGTACTTCGTTGCGATGAAGAGCGACGTTCTGCGCGACGGCTTGACGCCCATCTCCGCGCGGCGCTGTCTGATCGCGCCGATGGCGGCGATCACGCGCTCCATATCCTCCGCCTCGGAGGGGAACGACGGGATGTTTCCCGCGACGGGGTAATCCTTCACCATGATATATCCGTCCTCGCCCGGAAGACCCGAATAGATCTCTTCGGTGATGAAGGGCATGAACGGATGAAGGAGCTTCAGCGTCTCGCGCAGTACGTACGCCAGCACGTTCTGCGCGGTCTGTGATCTTTCCTTATCCTCTCCGGAGACCGATTTCTTCGACAACTCGATGTACCAGTCGCAGTATTCGTCCCAGATGAAGTCGTAGATCGCCGAGAGCGCGACGCCGATCTCGTAGTTTTCGAGGTGGCTCTCTGCGGCAGCGGCGGCAGCGGACAGTTTCGTGAGGATCCACTTGTCCTCCGGCGCAAGTTTTTCGGCGTCGGGCAGTTCGATCCGGTCGATATCGAGGTTCATCATCACGAAGCGCGCCGCGTTCCACAGCTTGTTCGCGAAGTTGCGCGCCGCCTCGATCTTCTCGTCCGAGAAGCGCATATCGTTTCCGGGGCTGTTGCCCGTGGCGAGAGCGAAGCGGAGGGCGTCCGCGCCGTATTTGTCGATGATCTCGAGCGGGTCGAGGCCGTTGCCGAGCGATTTCGACATCTTTCTGCCCTGCGCGTCGCGCACGAGACCGTGGATCAGT
>JAFXNX010000026.1 GCA_017529175.1 Clostridia bacterium | reverse complement strand
TTTCAAGATCCTTTTCGGGATCTGCGTCGGTCTGCTCGCTTCTCTTATCGCTTCTTTTCTTCCCGCGCTGCCGCGCAGAATATTCATAGTCGTCGCCGTTTCGGTTTCAGCGATCCTTTCCGAGGTGCAGCTCATTTATCACGCCATATTCGGCAATCTTATGCCTTTGAACCTTGCGCGTATGGGCGGAGGAGTTTTCAAGAATTTCGGCGGACAGATCGGATACGCTGTCGTTCATAACATGTTCAGCGTAATTCTGCTTTTGCTCCCGATCCTCGCCGCAGTCATAACCGTTCTTGTTCTGAAAAAACACGGCAGGGATATCTCTCCCTCTCATTGCCGTATTCTTGCGGTCGGCGCGTTTCTGTCCGCCGTCGTTCTTACCTGGTCCGCGCTTTTTTCCGGCAGGGAAGACCCGCAGTCCGCTTACCGGATATTTACCGATTCGGGAACGGGTACGGATACGAGCTACAAGACGATCGGAATGTGGGCTACGACGATCCAGGAAGCGAGATATATGCTTTTCGGGTCTGAGAGCGATCTTCCGGCGCTCGTCCCCGGATTTGACGAAGGAGAAACGTACACCGCCGATAAATACAACGTGCTCGAAGAACTCGACTTCGGAAAACTCGCCGCGGAATGCGGGGAGGACGAGGACGTCCTCCGTGAGCTTGACCGTTTCTTCATGACCGCGGCGCCTACGCGGAAAAACGAGTATACGGGCGTTCTCAAAGGATACAACGTCGTGACTTTCTGCGCTGAATCGTATTCTCCGTACTTTATCTCGAAAGAACTGACCCCGACGCTTTACGAGATGACGCATCACGGATTCGTTTTTGAGAATTACTACGGCTCGTTCCCGTCCGTAACGACGAACGGCGAGTATACGATGTGTATGGGTCTTCTGCCCGATATGACCAGAACGAAGACGCAGTCGAGTTTCGACGTGTCGATCGGTCACTATCTGCCGTTCTGTCTCGGCAACGCGCTGAGAGAAGAAGGATACGTAACTTACGCCTACCACAACTACCTCGGCGATTTCTATAACAGGACCGTGACTCACCCGAATATGGGGTATGAATTCAAATCCGTAGGTCAGGGACTTGATATTCCGCTAAGCTGGCCTGCGTCCGACGACAGCATGATCAGAGCGTCGCTCGACGATTACGTCGGGAGCGAGGCGCCTTTCCATGTTTACTATATGACGTTCAGCGGTCATTACCAGTATAACTGGGAGAACGCCATGAGCCGCAAGCATCAGGCGGAAGTCGCCGATCTTCCGTATTCCGAGGAAGTCAAAGCGTTCATCGCCTGCAATCTCGAAGTCGAAGACGCGCTTGCTTCGCTCGTCGAGCGGCTTGAAGAAGAAGGAATCGCGGAAAAAACTCTGATAGTTCTGACCAACGACCACTACCCGTACGGCTTGTCCGAAGAACAGTACGACGAACTCGCCGGGAAGAAGGTCGATACGGTATTCGAGCGATTCCGCAACAGTTTCATCTGTTACGTTCCCGGAATGAAGGACGTGTTCGTTGACGATTACTGCTCGACTGCGGATATTCTTCCGACGGTCCTTAATTTGCTCGGCGTGGAG
>JAFXNX010000281.1 GCA_017529175.1 Clostridia bacterium | reverse complement strand
CTTCGAGAGCTTCGTAGAGAGCCTCAAAGTCCTTCTGCTGCATGGGAAGGATCTTCGCAAGAGCCGCTTCTCTTTCCTCGACTGTGTCAGCGCAGATCATTTCTCTGAACGCCGCTATTCTGTCGGGATCGAAGAACATATGCTCTGTACGGCAAAGACCGATGCCTTCAGCGCCCAGCTCGCGAGCTTTCTTCGCATCTGCGGGAGTGTCGGCGTTGGTGCGGACCTTAAGTCTTCTGTACTTGTCAGCCCAGCTCATAACTCTGCCGAAGTTGCCGCTGATGGAAGCGGGAACTGTTGCTACGATACCGTCATAAATGTTACCGGTGGAGCCGTCGATGGAGATGAAGTCGCCTTCGCCGTAGGTCTTGCCTGCGAGAGTGAACTTCTTGTTTTCTTCATCCATATTGATCTCGCCGCATCCGGAAACGCAGCACTTACCCATGCCGCGCGCAACGACTGCTGCGTGAGACGTCATACCGCCGCGGACTGTGAGGATACCCTCTGCAGCCTTCATGCCGGTGATGTCTTCGGGGGATGTTTCAAGTCTTACGAGAACGACCTTTTCGCCTCTTGCTTTCCATTCTTCCGCGTCGTCAGCCGTGAAGACGATCTTACCGCAAGCAGCTCCGGGGGATGCGCCGAGGCCTTTGCCTACGGGGTTTGCGGCCTTGAGAGCTTTTGCGTCGAACTGCGGGTGAAGAAGTGTGTCGAGATTTCTCGGGTCGATCATGAGGACAGCCTCTTCCTCTGTCTTCATTCCCTCGTCAACGAGGTCGCAGGCGATCTGGAGAGCCGCGGGAGCGGTTCTCTTACCGTTACGGCACTGGAGCATGAAGAGCTTGCCGTTCTCAACGGTGAATTCCATATCCTGCATATCGTGGTAGTGCTTTTCGAGAAGGTCGCATACCTTTACGAAATCAGCGTATGCGTCCGGGAACTGCTTTGCCATCTCGGCGATCGGCATAGGTGTACGTACGCCTGCAACGACGTCTTCACCCTGCGCGTTTACGAGGAACTCGCCCATGAGTTTCTTTTCGCCCGTTGCGGGGTCACGCGTGAAAGCAACGCCCGTACCGGAGTTGTTGTTGAGGTTACCGAATACCATCGGCATTACGTTGACTGCCGTGCCCCAGCTGTAGGGGATATCGTTGTCGCGGCGGTATACGTTTGCGCGGGGGTTGTCCCACGAACGGAATACGGCGCGGATAGCTTCGTAAAGCTGTACCTTGGGATCGGACGGGAAATCGTCGCCGATCTTTGCCTTGTACTCTTCTTTGAACTGACGCGCGAGCTCTTTGAGGTCGTCAGCGGTGAGGTCTACGTCGAACTGTACGCCCTTGTCAGCTTTCATCTTGTCGATGAGCTCTTCAAAATACTTCTTGCCGACTTCCATAACGACGTCGGAGAACATCTGGATAAATCTTCTGTAGGAGTCATAAACGAATCTCTTGAATTTGGGATCCGGGTTGCCCGCGATCATTGCTTCAACGACTTCATCGTTGAGACCGAGGTTGAGGATCGTGTCCATCATACCGGGCATGGAAGCTCTTGCTCCCGAACGAACGGAAACGAGAAGCGGGTTCTTGAGGTCGCCGAATTTCTTTCCGTTGATCTCTTCCATTTTTGCGACGTTAGCCATGATCTCAGCCATGATCTCGTCGTTGATCTTTCTGCCGTCTTCGTAATACTTCGTGCAGGCCTCCGTCGTGATTGTGAAGCCCTGGGGAACGGGAAGACCGATATTGGTCATCTCCGCGAGGTTTGCGCCTTTACCGCCGAGAAGATTACGCATCGTCGCGTTACCTTCAGTAAACAGGTAAACGTACTTTGTTGCCATGTGTGTTGAACCTCCGTTAATATAATAATTTTTTCTTGTCCGATTTAAATGAGAGCGAACCCTCATACAAAAATATATCTTATCATATTATTATAAGAAAATCTATACATTTTTAAGATTTTTTTCGAATTAACAAAAAATTTACGAAAGGTATTTTGATATTATGAGCGCAATAAATGTACCCATATTCGTATAGTTATATTGACTTTTTACATTAGAATTGATAAAATATATTTGCGCGGGGGGACCGCGCAAATATTATGCCGGAAGGTGCGAAATGAACAAGACCGACGTGCTTATAATCGGGGCGGGACCCGCGGGTATTTTTACCGCCATTGAGATGATAAAGAAGGGCTCGAAGAAGCATATCGTCATCGTCGAAAAAGGGCGCGCGATAGAGAACAGGAGCTGTCCGAAGATAAAGACGAAGCAGTGTATGAACTGCAAGCCGTACTGCGCGATAACTACCGGATTCTCCGGCGCAGGCGCGTTTTCCGACGGCAAACTGTCTCTGAGCTACGAGGTCGGAGGAGACCTGCCTCAGCTGATCGGCGAGGACGTCGCGCAGGAGACTATAAACTACGCGGATAAGATCTATCTCGACTTCGGCGCGGACACCCACGTCGAGGGTATAAACAACTCGGAAGAGGTTAAAGAAATAAGGAAGAGAGCGATCCAGGCGGGACTGAAGCTCGTCGACTGTCCGATACGCCATCTTGGCACCGAAAAGGCGCAGGATATATACTATGCGATCGAGCAGTATTTACTTAAAAACGGAGTTGAGATACTCTTCGGATACGAGTGCGTCGATCTGATACTAAAGGATTCCGTTTGTCTCGGCGTAACGCTGACGAACGGTAAGGAGAATATAGAATACTTCGCCGACACGACAGTCGTCGCAACGGGAAGGCGGGGAGCCGACTGGCTCGAGAAGATATGCGCTGAACACGGTATCGCGCACGCTCCGGGAACGGTCGACATCGGCGTTCGCGTCGAGGTCAGGAACGAGGTCATCGAGAAGGTCAACGAGGTGCTGTACGAATCGAAGCTCGTCGGATATCCGCAGCCGTTCAAGAACAAAGTCAGAACTTTCTGTCAGAACCCCGGCGGCTTTGTCGCGCAGGAGAATTATGACAACGATCTCGCGGTCGTCAACGGACACTCGTATAAAGAGCTCAAAAGCTCGAACACCAACCTTGCGATCCTCGTCTCTCACAATTTCAATCAGCCGTTCAATCAGCCGATAGAATACGCTCAAAAGGTCGGTGAGCTGACGAATATGCTCGGCGCGGGACACATTCTCGTTCAGCGTTTCGGCGACATTCTGGACGGAAAACGCACCTGGCAGAAGGAGCTCGCTCAGTCGAACGTCAAGCCGACGCTCCCCGACGCCGTCGCGGGAGACATCACCGCGGCGATGCCGTACCGCGCTATGATGAACATCATCAATTTCATCAAGGCGGTCGACCACGTCGTTCCGGGATTTGCGTCGATAGAAACTCTCCTCTATTCGCCCGAGCTGAAATTTTACAGCAACAGAATAAAAATGGATGAAAACTTCAACACCAACATAAAAGGGCTCCACTGTCTCGGCGACTCGAGCGGATGGACGCGCGGGCTTATGATGGCGTCCGTTATGGGAGTTCTGATGGGACGTCAGCTTGTCTGATTTCGTTCGTTTTCGCGCGAAAACCGTACGTATATCGCGTTTTTCTTAATACAAAACGGGCAGACGCCCGAAATAACGGAGGAAAGTTATGGAATACGTATTGATCGGTATCGGTGTGATATTTTTTATCATCATCATTTCAAACATCGTGATAGTACCGCAGGCGAACGAGTACGTCATCGAGCTTCTCGGCAAGTACAAGACGACCTGGACGGCGGGGCTTCACGTCAAGATACCGTTCTTTGAGAAGGTATCGAAGAAGATCACCCTCAAAGAGCAGGTCCTCGACTCGCCTCCGCAGCCCGTTATCACGAAGGACAACGTCACGATGCAGATAGACACCGTCGTTTACTTCAAGGTGTTCGACTCCAAGCTTTACACGTACGGCGCGGTCAATCCCGTGAGCGCGCTTGAAAACCTTGCGGCGACGACTCTTCGTAACCTCGTCGGCGAGCTCGAGCTCGACGGCACGCTGACGTCCCGCGACACGATCAACGGAAAGATGACGGCGATCCTCGACGAGGCGACTGACAAATGGGGCATCAAGGTATTCCGCGTAGAGCTTAAAAACATCATCCCCCCGCAGGAGATCCAGTCCGCGATGGAAAAGCAGATGAAGGCGGAGCGCGACAGACGTGAGACGCTTCTCCAGGCGGAAGGACACAAGGCGGCGGCGATCACGAGAGCGGAAGGCGACAAGCAGGCGATGATCCTTGCGGCGGAAGGCGAGCGCGACGCGCGCATCGCAAGAGCCGAGGGTGAAGCGAAAGCGATCCTTCTCGCGAAGGAAGCGGAAGCCGCGGGTCTGAAAGCCCTCAAAGAGGCAAAAGCCGACGCGTCTGTGCTTGAACTCAAGAGATATGAAGCGCTGACAAAGCTCTCGAACGGCAGAGCGGCGAAGATAATCATTCCCACCGACGCCGTAAACGCGGTATCCCGCGACGTGCTTTTCAGCGAAGCGTCCGGACTCGGCTCGGCGACGTCTCCTGACAACACGCAGGACGCCGCGCCGAAGAAGTCCGACCCGTGCTGTGATAAAGAATAATCGTACGAAGGGAACTTTCGATCGAAAGTTCCCTTCTTCAGTTGTCGGGGGTCAGCGGCTGCCGCTGACCCCCGATTCTTAAATATATAGTTTACTTAAATAACAATAATATTGAAGCTTTTTCTTGACAAGAGATAAAAAACGATGTAAACTTATTATAAGTATGCAAATTGGAGAAGTGTTTGTTGATGCTTTCCGGGTTGCGTATATTATTCATATATTATAGAAACGGAGGTGAAAAGATGGATTGGTTAACTTGCGTCATAACAGCCGCCGTCTGTATCGCGATCTTTCTGCCGGTCGGTATCTTTGTCGGTATCGCGCGCAGAAAACGCGTAGCGGAAGCTCAGATCGGAAGCGCGGAAGAGCAGGCTAAGAAAATTCTTGACGAAGCGATAAAGAACGCGGAATCGAAGAAGAAGGAAGCTCTTATCGAAGCGCGCGAAGATATCCTGAAGTCGAAGAATGAGTTCGACCAGGAGATCAAGGAACGCCGCAACGAACTCACGCGCCAGGAACGCCGTGTCGCTTCAAAAGAGGAAACGCTCGATAAGAAAGCGGAAACTCTCGAGAAGAAGGACGAGACGCTCAACAAGAAGATCAAAGAGAACGAAGAACGCGCCGCCGAGATCGAAAGACTCAAGACAGAAGAACTCGTTGCTCTGCAGCGTATCTCCGGAATGAGCAAAGAACAGGCAAGAGACAAGCTCATCGAAGAGATGGTCGACGAAGTCAAGCACGAGCAGGCGATGCGTATGCAGCTTCTCGAAGAGCAGTTCAAGGACGAAGCGGACACGAAGGCGAGAAACATCATCGCGCTCGCTATCCAGCGCTGCGCAGCCGATCACGTAGCCGAGGTAACGGTATCCGTCGTCGCTCTTCCCAGCGAAGAGATGAAGGGCAGGATAATCGGCCGCGAAGGAAGAAACATCCGCACGATCGAAACTCTGACCGGAGTCGATCTCATAGTCGACGACACGCCCGAAACGATCACCGTATCGAGCTTTGATCCGATCAAACGCGAGATCGCGCGTATCGCTCTTGAAAAGCTGATAGCGGACGGAAGAATTCATCCCACCAGAATTGAAGAAATGGTCGATAAAGCGACCAAGGAAGTCGAGCACGCCGTCAAGCGCGCCGGAGAACAGGCGACGTTTGAAGTGGGCATCCACGGCTTCAACCCCGAGATAGTAAAGCTTCTCGGAAGACTTAAATACCGTACGAGTTACGGACAGAACGTACTCAAGCATTCGATCGAAGTCGCGCTCCTCTCCGGTATCATTGCGGACGAGCTCGGGATCGAAAGCACGATCGCAAAACGCGCGGGACTGCTTCACGACATAGGCAAGGCGCTGACGTCCGAGATCGAAGGATCTCACGTACAGCTCGGCGTTGACGTCGCAAAGAGATATAAGGAAAGCCGCGACGTTATCCACGCGATCGAAGCGCACCACGGAGACGTTGAACCTCAGACTCTTATCGCCATGATCGTTCAGGCGGCAGACGCTATATCCGCCGCAAGACCGGGAGCAAGACGCGAGAATCTCGAGAACTATATCAAGAGACTCACGAAGCTCGAAGAGATCTCCATGGAATTCAACGGAGTGGAAAAAGCGTTCGCCATCCAGGCGGGACGCGAGATCAGGATCATGGTCAAGCCGGAAGTCATCAGCGACGACCAGATGTGCCTCGTAGCAAGAGACATCGTAAAGCGCATCGAATCCGAACTTGAATATCCGGGTCAGATCAAAGTCAATATTATCAGAGAAAGCCGCGCTGTCGACTACGCAAAATAAACGACGCGCGAAACCTTGTCGCTCCTGCGACGTAGCTTATATTTATCTGCCGCCAAATCACGGCTTCACATATAATTATATAAAGCTATAAAGGTTACTCGAGAGAACAATCTCTCATAATATAAACAAAAAACGAGAATCCGCAGGGTTCACTCTCCCGTTGAGGAGAAGATCCTGCGGATTTTTTCGTTTTATTTTGTGTGCTTTTCGATCAGCGCGGGGGCCTGAGGATCACATCATTTTTCACATTCGGAAAGCTCGGCGCTTCCTACCTCATAGCCGTCGCTGTAGCGAAGGCGGGTGTAAGTTTCAAAAAGCGCGGCGTTTTCTTTTGCGCCGAGAAGCGCTTCAAGTTCGCGCGGCGTTTTTGAGTCTCCCGCTTCGCGACCGTCCCCTCTCATTTTCAAAACCTTGCGAATAAACAACATCCGGACTTTTTCGTTGCTGGTCCGGCACTTCTTCAAGCTTGCTTTTACTCTCGGGTCAAAGAGCGAGGAGAGCTTCTTTTTGAGGGACAAGTCGACCTTGATAACAGTTTTGGTCTCGCCCTTGAGATAATTGTTCTTTGCACTGTCAGGCGCGCCGCGCCGCGCGGATACCGGACGGAAGATCTTTTTGATAAAGCTCTTAAGACGCCGCCTTACAGTCGTCCCTTCGGCGCGGTTGAGCCGTCTTATTCTGAAAAGCATACCCGCCGTGACGATAACGTCAAGGAAGCAGTACAGATAAAAGATCTGCGCCGCGCGTATACCGTAGATCTTCAGCCATATTATCCTTGTCGTGAGCGCGAGCACTATGATGAGATCGGCTGCTATCTTTAATCTTTCATTCCGCTTCTGTTTTTTGTTCATGGAGATATCACCTCCACGACGTTTCTTCTGCAGAGCGCTTCATACGCCGCGTTTGTCTGATTGTCGGTCACCGCGCTGACAATATATACCTCAGCCATTGAAAGTCCGGCGAGAGAATCGTTTCCGACAAGAGGCAGAAAAGCGGAAGCGCTGTCCGGACGGATAGATGCGAGAGCGCGAAGGATCTGCGCGACGTGCGCGTCTCCCGCGAGAACGGGGAAGAGCGTTCTGGCGTCTCCCGACGGGCTCTTGCAGTTCGCCGCGAAACCTACGCGGTGTCCGTTTTCGCCCGCTTTTTCGATAAGATACGAACAAAGAGAGATCGAGCGTTCCATCAGCGCCTCGTACTCTTTTGTGTCCTCCATTCCGTCAGGTCTTGTGAAGTTCAAAAATATCATCATCACCTTGTCGGAGCAGTTCTCAAGACGGTTCACCTTCAGCGCGTTGTAAGGACGGTAAGCGCATTTTGCGCTCGCCTTGAAATTGATCTGACTGAAAGGGTCGCCGTATGCGTAATCCCTGACGCCGACGACGGAAAAAGGGTCGAAGATGTATCTGTTAAGCGAGCGGTAGTCGCCTTGCGAATAGTTTATTAAAGAGCGCGCTTCGGCGGCGGTGAGCTTCGTCGGATAGACGAAGAGGCAAGAGTCGACCGAAAAGGTGGTCGAGTATTCGAGCGTCTTCTTCTTGTGAAGGACCGCCGCGCTCTTCATCTCGAAGTATCCGCGCTTTGAGCACTCCACTCTGTGCCTTTTGGTAACGACCGAAAACGGCGGGAGGTGAAATCTTGAAATGACAAGCTGCATACCGTCCTGCGACGAAAGCCCTTTGATTTTAAGCGAGCCGTCTATATACGACGCGACGTCGACAAAAAACATCGGGAACGGCGTCGGGTTGCGAAGCGTTTCGATAATGAACACCTCGTCCCCCGCTCGCGCGTCGCTCTCTGAAAACTCTCTTTTGTATTCGAGCTTCCCGATCAGCTTCATCTTTAAATAGTGGAAAAAGACCGCGGTAAGAAGGATAAAGACGAACGCGGGAAGCACCGCGGCGATGATAAACGTCGTGTCGGTAAGAGAGAGCGCCAAGAGCTTCATATTCGTATCCTCCTTTCCGCAGAGTTCGTCTGCACTTTACAGTTTGTATTTGTCGAAGTTTTCCGACGGGACTTTTACTTCGTTCAAAACGTCCGATATGACCTTGTCCGCGGCGTCGCCCGCTCTGCCGGTATAGTTTTTAAGTATCAGTCTGTGAGCGAGGACCGGGACCGATAAAGCTTTGACGTCGTCGGGGATCACGTAATTTCTTCCTGAAAGGGAAGCCATTCCTTTCGACGCGGAAAGGAGAGCGAGAGTGCTTCTCGTTCCTCCTCCGAGAAGAACGCCGGAGGCGTTTCTCGTTTGCGCGACTATATCCGCGATATATCCCATTATATCGGCGTGAACGAAAACTCCTGCGACCTCGCGCCTTGCCGCGAGCACGTCGCCGATCCCGCACACCGCCCCGAGAGTGTCGAGAGGGTCGCTCTCTGAAAATCTTTGAAGTATCCCGACAGTCTCGCTCCTTGTGGGATATGACATCGGTATTTTAAGAAGGAATCTATCGAGCTGCGCTTCGGGAAGAGGGAACACGCCCATATTCTCGATCGGGTTTTGAGTCGCTATCACCATAAACAGCTCCGGCAGAGTCATCGTTTCGCCCTCGACCGTTATCTGTCGTTCCTCCATGCACTCGAGAAGTCCCGCCTGCGTCTTCGGCGTCGCGCGGTTCAGCTCGTCCGCGAGAAGTATGTTCGTGAACGCGGGTCCGGGTATGAATTCGAACTCGGACGTCTTCATGTTGAAATACTTGACTCCCGTGATATCGGACGGCAGAAGGTCCGGCGTGAACTGGATCCTTCCGAACGAACATCCGACGGACCTTGCAAAGGTTTTCGCGATCTTCGTCTTTCCCGAGCCGGGAACGTCCTCGATAAGAACGTGACCTCCCGTAAAGAGCGCGATCAGAAGAAGATTTGTCGCCGCGTCTTTCCCCACCATGACCTTCGATACGTTTTCTCTTATTCTCGCTGCCACTTCATATGCTCTCATACTATACCTCCGGGCCTGTAATCTTTTATGTTAATTAATATCTGAAAGTTTTATAAAGGGGACTGTAAAAACTCAAGTTTTTTACAGTCCCTTTTGCGATCCGGACTAAGTTAACATTCCCATTATATATCCGCTTCGGCGGCGTAAAGACTGCCGTAAGTGAAAATGAACTCTTTGCGGGCGTCGAGGTAGGTGTTGTCGCCGAGCAGAGTGTTGAAGATCTTTTCCGTCTCCTCCGCGTCCGCTTTCGACACCCTGATAAGACGTCTCGTTTCCGGATTCATGGTCGTCTGCCACATCATCTCCGGCTGGTTTTCACCGAGACCCTTCGAGCGCTGGATCGTATATTTTTTGTTTCCGATCTTCTCAAGGATCGCCGCCTTTTCCTCCTCGTCATACGCGAAATAAGTGTCGTCCTTGACAGTTATCTCGTAAAGCGGCGTTTCGGCGATATATACTTTTCCTTCGTTTATGAGAGTCGGAAGGAGACGGTAGAACATCGTCAGAAGCAGAGTCCTGATATGGAATCCGTCCTCGTCGGCATCGGTGCAGATGATGATCTTTGACCAGCGGAGCGCGTCGAGATCGAAAGGCGACATATCGCCCTTGACCTTCTTTTCGCTGATCTCCACCCCGCATCCGATAACGCGGAGAAGATCGAGGATTATATCGTTCTTGAAAATCTTGTCGTAAGTTGATTTCAGACAGTTGAACGTCTTGCCCCGCACGGGGATTATCGCCTGGAACTCGGAGTTGCGTCCGAGCTTGCAGCTCGTCATAGCCGAGTCGCCCTCGACGATGTATAATTCGCGGCGGGTCGGGTCCTTCGAGCGGCACGCGACGAACTTTTCCACTCTTCCGGTGATATCGTTCGACGTCGCAAGCGCTTTCTTTACGTCGATCCTCGTACTCTCCGCGCGTTCGCGGCTGCGCTTGTTGATGAGCACCTGATTGAGGAAGCGGTCGCCGTCCGCGGGGTTTTCGATGAAATAGAACTCGAGCTGTTCCTTGAAGAACGAGGTCATCGCTTCCGCGATAAACGTGTTCGTTATAGCTTTTTTCGTCTGATTTGCGTAGGACGCCTGGGTCGAGCGGCTGTTCGAAATGAAAACGAGACAGTCCTCGATATCCGCGAATTTTATTTTGCTTTCATTCTTATTATATTTACCTACTGCGCGAAGACGCTTGTCAACGGCGTAAGTGAACGCGCGCTTGACCGCGTCGTCGGGGCTTCCGCCATGCTCGAGAAAACTCGAGTTGTGATAGTATTCGAGCGCCGACACTTTCGACGAAGCGCACCAGACGAACTCTCCTTTGAGCTTGTAGTCCGCCATATCCTCGCGGTCGCGTCCCGACGTTTCAGGGAGAGTCCAGTAGACGGGGGAGGTCAGAGTATCTTCTCCCGCGATCTCTTTGATATAGTCTCTGATACCGTTTTCGTAGTAAAATTCTTTTCTGTCGAATACGCCATCGTCAGTCTCGTACTTGAGAACGAACTTTATTCCCGCGTTCGCAGCGGACTGCGTCTTGAGAGTTTCTTCAAAATACTCTCGCGGGATATTCGTGTCGGTGAACACCTCGCGGTCCGGCTTCCAGCGCTGGATCGTGCCGTGCTTCAAGTCCTTTTTCTCAAGCGGTCTGACAGTGAATTCTCCCGCGGCTTCTCCCTTTTCGAAATACATCGAAGAGACGTTCGTGCCGTCGTATGAGAACACCTTGAAATACTCGGAGCTGTACTGCGTCGCGCAAGCGCCGAGTCCGTTGAGACCGAGGGAGTATTTATACGCCGAGTCCTCGTCATTGTTGGAGTATTTGCCTCCGGTGTAGAGCTCACAGTATATGAGCTCCCAGTTGTACCTGCCCTCCGCCTCGTTGAAGCCGAGCGGCACTCCGCGACCGTGGTCCTCGACTTCGATCGAGCCGTCGAGAAAAACGGTCGTGATGATCTCGTCGCCGTAATTTTCTTTCGCTTCGTCGACCGAGTTCGAGAGTATCTCAAAATACGAATGTTCGCATCCCTCGAGTCCGTCGGAGCCGAAGATAACGGCAGGTCTTAGGCGCACTCTTTCCGCGCCTTTAAGCATTACGATCGATTGATCGTCATACTTCGGAATGTTGTCTTTTTTCGGCATTACGTCCCTCCGCCGTCAGTTTTCCATTTTGCTCTCGGCGTTCATCTTGCCGTCTATCGTTACGAGATAGTTGAACGCATACTCGTTCACCGGTTCAGCGCCGGTGTTGTTCACCTTGTATACCGCAAAGTTGTAGCAGAGGTTATCTCCGCTCTTGAGGATACCCTTGTACTGGAGCGCATAAGAGAATCCCGTCGCCTCGTCGCGGTCGCCGTACTTCTTGTGGAATTTTTCGATAACGTATCCGGTATCGACGTT
>JAFXNX010000280.1 GCA_017529175.1 Clostridia bacterium | reverse complement strand
TGTCAAGCGACATTGTAGCTATATCGGACTTCGCCTTGTTTCCGTTTGCGTCAGTTACCACGCAGTACACCTCACGTCCGTTTCTGGACGATACGAGCGGATACGAATCGTAGCAGTTATCGTGCTCGGAGCTGACGCTCCATGCGGTCTCGTCCGCATTGCGGAAGTACCACTTGTATTTCAGACCTTCTCCTATGGCCGTGAGTTTGATCTCGGGATATTCGTTCCAGTCGCCGCGCCAGTTTTTCGGCTGTGACGTGATAACCGGTAAAACTTCCGTAAACAGGTATTCGTTCTTTCCCGGATGTTCTCCGTTTGACTCTTCCGTCGTGACGACGACCGCCTTTGCGCCGTCTGAAACTACCGAGAGGACGACAGTTGCGACAGCGTCGCCGGGTGCGAAGCCGACGGAGTCGACGAACGCTATCGTCAGAACGCCGTCCGCAAGATTATACGCAAAGTATTCGGCGTCACTCTCAATGCTGTTTAGCTTGTATACGTCGCTTGCGAACGAGACTTTGTAAAGACCGTTTTTCATATCGCATTCAGCGGTGAGGTCGAAGGATACGGCGTCAGGGTCAGCCTCGCGCGTTGCGCCTTCTTTTACCGCGCCGCGCGCGGCGCCGGGTATTTCATTTGTTACCGTGGCGGAAGGCGCGACGCTTCCTTCCGGCGCGGCTTCAAGATCGGCTGTTTCCGGAAGCGTTTCGTCTCCGATAAAGTCGACGCCTTCCGTTGAGCCCTCGAGCGTTATCATATCACTGTATTCAAAAGCCGGCGATTTGCCCTTTTCATAGATGCCGCCGACGGGCCATACTCGTTTTTCAAAGCTTCCGAGATCGTATTTTTTAATGTTCTCATGATCCGATACGTCGTAAACGTAAATGCTCGTATATTCTTCCAACGTGTTCGTTCTCGACCAGACAAGATATCCGTTCGAGTCGAGATACAGAGACTGGAAGTACGAGACGTCGACGATGTTTCCGATCTTCCCGAGGTCTTCGGCAAAGAGGATCTCGATCATCGGTCCGTTTGCTTCGTCAAAATAAGTGACGATCTCCGTATAATACAGATTTCCCATTGTGTCGAGCAGATAGTACGCGTCGATGAAGTCGCCGCTTTCCTCGTCGATAAGAGAGGCGACAAAGGCAACTCCGGCGAGATTCTTTCCGTTTGTATAATCGCTGAAATCCAGCGACCCTATATATTCGCCGTCATCGGTATCTATCCACAGCAGGAATTGCGCGTATGTACCGACAAGATACTGATGTTCAAAGAATGCCGTAAATGCGGGAGCCGCGGCGATATCGGTATATCCCGCACCTTCCGGCGAGCCGATGTAAGTCGTCTCATGTGTGTCTTCGTCTATAACGTAAACGTCCGACAAATAAGTTTTATCATCAAAAGTTGCGCCGTACAGGATCCCGTCTGTTCCGTAGCACAGGGATGCGAGCATGATGGGCAGCGGCTCATCGTAATCCTTTGTGAACGCATTGATATTATCGGAATTGAAGGATATGAACCACTTATCCGCGTTTCCGTCCCAAAGCACGCCTGAATATGTGTTGTTAATGTCTACAACACTTACGTTCAGCTCCGCGAAAACTTCCGGTTCCGCTTCGGCGCTCGCTCTTATGACTGCAGCGCCGACTCCGACTCCGTTGACAGTACCGTCGCTGTCGACTGTCGCGATATCCTCGTTGTCGCTCGACCATATAATGCCGCAGTTTTTGCCCCAGGGCGTGACCGTCGCGTCGACCTTTACCGGGAAACCGATCGCCACTTTGAGCTCGGTCGCGCTGAGGTTGACTTTGCGCTCTTCGGCAAGTTCTTCCTCATCGAGGTTTATATGGTATTCCGTATCGTTCATTGCATAGTCCGCAACGGTCACGAGCAGGTGATCCGGGAGTTCGCGCAGGTCGTCATACGCTTCCGTAAGATCGAATACTATCTCTCTTTCAATGCCGGGAGCCGACGTCGGATCATTGTCTGAACCTACTGAGATGATCAGGTTATCGTCTTCGTCGGAAATACCGACGAACGAGGTGTAAAGATTGTCTTTGACCGTGATCCTTGCGGCGTCATATACGAGCGCGTCTTCGTCATAATGGAATTCGACCGATAATATCTCGGGAGACGTTCCGTCGACGGTGAACTGCTGTGATAAGCGCGAGTTTTCCGAAAAGGAGTTCCAGTCGACGCTCCCCTTCACGGTGTAGTATTCCGTAGTCGCGCGGAAGGTGACCGTGAAGACGGCGCCTTCTTCAAGTGTCGAGGGATCGAAACCTATGGTCTTGGACTGGTTCGTCCTTTGCCATTTGACGTCGCTTCTTTTGTAATACTCAGGGCTGATCCTGCCGTATGATTTTTTGAATATCTCTTTTCCTTCGGAGTCTGTTATGACAGTTTCGGAGGCGTCGGCGTTTCGGATAAGCGCAAAGTTTACGTTGTTCAGCGTATTGCTTGGCGAGATCGCGTTGCGTTCCGGCATATAAACGTCGTCTGTTATCGTCGGGTTACCGCCATATATATAAGAGCCGAGGTTACGGTAATTGACTGAAAAATAATTAGTTTTGTATGCCGAGCTGCCGAGCGAATAGGACGAATACGGCGCGGCGTCAGCGGTACCGTATTTTTCGTCAATATAGGAGCCGTGGTCGAACATACTGAAATCCGACCAGGATCCGTAGTAACCTAAAACGGGTATGGATGATACGACGCCGTCTTTGCCGTCTTCAGCGGCGAACACGTAGCCCTCGACGTATGCGCCGTTAATATCATAATCGTCAATGTCGATAAGGCTCGCCGAGAAATTGACAGTTGCGCTCTTCCCGGCGGGGACTGTGATCTTCGTCTTATTCAACTCTTCCGCCGCGAGATATGCGTCGTAAGTGTCTATATCTCCGTCGCCGTCGAGATCCGCGTTCTCCGTCATATTGAAAGTGTCGACGTTGCCGACAATATATTCGAGAACGGTCTGAACGTCGGAGTAGGAGAAGATGCCGTCGCCGTTGAAGTCGTACGTATCATTCCCCGAGTTCGTCAGACTCACGCCGTTTACGGTCCATACCGCGTCCGCTTTTAGATCTACCGTTGTAAGCGCCATATAAAGACGCGTAAGCAGCTCGCCTTCTTCGTCATACAGCTTTTTTCCGCTTGCGCTGTAGTCGGCTCCTTCGACATAATCCTGCGTGAAAAGATCCGCGCCGAGATAATAATCGGAGTCTTCGTCGCCGAAGTTGTTTATGTTGAAGGTGAAGTCGAACGATTTATCGTCGCGTGATATTTCGCCGAGCTCCGCCTTGACTTTTCCGTCGGCATAGGACGCCGTGGCGTCTTCATCCATTGTTATAAACGTATGAGTCGAGAATACCGCTTGCGTGTCGGCAAGTCCCGAACCCTGATTGAGAACGGAATAATAGTTTCCCGACGATTCTTCGATCAGAGGACGGGACGTTCCCATAAGCAGAGCGTTGGTCAAATGCCTTTTTGAAAGACCTGTCTTTGCCTCGAGGTCGTTTTCTCTGATGTACTCGGCGACAAGCGCGGAGATGCCCGCGATCTGAGGAGACGCCATGGACGTACCGGACATCAGCTCATACTTGTCGTTGCCTATGGCTTCCGCGATACCCGAATCGTTGATGTTTTCGCCGAATACGGAATAGATCTGTCCGCCGGGGGCGGTGATCTCGGGTTTAAGAAGCAGCGAACCCGGAACTCCCCACGAGGAGAATTCGCTCATAGTGTAATAATCGACTTCCGGCGCGGAAACCTGTATCCCTTCCGGTATATCTACCGTTCCGGTGTAATAGATCACGCCTCCTTCGCCGTCGGTCACTTTTTGCGAATTTTCTTTGATAAAGGAGCCGTCTTCAAGAGTGATGGCAATGACGGGAGCGCTGTATTCATATCCCGTCAAGTTCATTGTGATCGTCCCGGAGGTGTTATTGTATATAATCAACGCTGCGGCGCCGTTCTTGATCGCAGCGTTTGCCTTATCCGCAAACGACGTCGTGCCTCGCGAACAGACGGCGATCTTTTCCGAAAGAACGTCGGAAAGCGCTGAAAACTCTTCTTCTGTTCCGTATCCGTCTATGGCGACAAATTCATACTCGCCCGAAAGGGAGAGCATGGGAGCGGCGCCGTAAGAGGTGGTTTCCGAGTAAGATATGCTTTTGCCCGCGACTTTGATAACGGGAGATATTGTGCCGTAGTTATCGACGGATGCGACGCTGAGACTGGTGGAAACGGTCGAAGGCGATCCGGTCGTGGAAAGACTCTTGTCCTCTGCGTACGAGAGACCGCCGTAGGTGCTATCAGACCAGTAGGAGGAGTTTCCCGCCGATATCGTGACCACGGTGTTGGATGACTCAAGACTGTCTATTACGCGCTGATATTCCGGGTCTGTCGTAAATCCCGGGTCGCTCGAACCGAGAGAGAGGTTCGCCACGTCAAGTCCGAGGACTATCGCGTCTTCGAGCGCCGCGTAATAGTCTGAATCGAACGCCCCGCCTCTTTTGCCGAATACCTTCATTACGATAAGCTGTGCGTCCGGAGCCTGTCCTTGCACCAGGACGGTGGAAAGCGCGTCCTGATATCCGCCGTTTCCGTCGGGGACGTATCTGTTCGCCGTGGCGATACCCGCGACGTGGGATCCGTGCTCGCCTTGTTTATCGTTCATGTGAGATATGTCGGTGTCGTTGTCGACGTAGTTGTATGCGAAAGGTATTTTTGAGGTGAGATATACGTCGTCTACTGTCAGGTCGGGATTTTTTGCTTTTATGTTGAGCTGATCGAAAACCGACGCGATATCGTCCGGCGTAATGAGATCGACTTCCTCGCCAAGCTCGTCAAGCGCATATTCAAACGCGCCTTCGTCAAACGATATATGCTTATAGTCGAGTCCGGTGTCGATGACGGCGATCGAACTTCCCGCTCCCGTATAACCTTCCGTCCAGATGGGATAGGTGTTTGTCATATCGGACGATGTGAACATATCGGGCTCTGCCGTATCGGTAGTCTCGCCATCATCGATCTCGTGACACGATTCGATGATCACATCTTCAACTTCAGGCAGGCTCTTAATTTCGTCGATCTTGCCGTATTCAACGTTCGCGGAAATAATATTTGCCGCGAGCGTGAGATTCCATACGACGTCAAGCTCGTCCCCTTTGAGAATGGACCTTGATATCTTCTTTGAAACTTTATCCTGACTGAGCTTCAATTTCGAACGGTATTTGATCGCCGTTCTGCTTTGAGTTATATCGTCTCCCGAGAACTTTTCGATAACAGGAGCGCCGCTCAGAACGATGGAAACACGCACCGTGTCGTTTGCGCCGAAAGGCTCCTCCTCTTGCGTATCCTTTTCCGGTCTGTACTCGTCAAACAGATCAAGCGACGAGCTTTCGGACTTTTCAAAGTTTACAGGCCGCCATCCGTCGTCGTCCGCGGCAAAAACCGCCGCGGGAATTATAGATACTGTCATCAGTACCGACAATATGAAAGCAAGTAACTTTTTCATGCTGTTATCGATCCTTTCTTCAAAAGACATATTATAATTAAAATTATTAATCCATTTTACTTTTATAGTATAACATATCGATCTATGGTTGTCAAATCGTTTCCCGCCCTTAAAAGCGCCTTTTAATTTAAGAATTTTTGACAGATCCGCTTTTGCGGCATCGCCAAAAAAGCGCTCTCAGTTATGAGAACGCTTGATTTACATATATTGATACGCTCCGGGGGGAGGGTGAACGCGTCAGTTCTTTCAGCGGATCTTGAGCGAGCGCAGGTACTCCTTTTGCTCGTCGGTGATCCGTCTGCTTTCGATGGATTTCTGTATCGCTTTGTTGTGGCACCAGACGTCGAGCTTTCTGTTTTCTATGTACGGGATCACCGCGTCGTACTGTTTTGCGAGGGCAGTAGCGAAGTACCACGCGATCATCATGTTGACGTAGTATTCGGCGGAGCGCAGCGCTGCGACGGCGTCGGGATAAGCAAGATCGAAGCACTCTCCGAGATAGTGCTCCATCAGCATACCGATCCCAAAGCGAACGGTGTAGGTTTTGTCCGACTTCAGCCAGTTTTGTATATGAGGCAGAAGTTCGTCCGTGTGCTTGCGGAAGACTTTCGGCGACATCTGGTCGCAGGTCGCCCAGTTGTCAACGAAGGGAAGAAAAGCTTCGAGAAGCCCCACGCATTTTTCAAAATCCTTTTCTTCCGATATTATAAACGCGTGAAGCTGATCCTCGTCGAAATATTTATGAGGAAGCTCTTTGAGAAAGCGCTCCGTTTCATCTTGCCCTTTAAGTTTTTTCGCAAGCGCGCGAAGGTCCGGCGTTCTCACACCGATCATCCTGCCGGTGTCGGCGCCGGGTATCAGCTTCGACTGGAACGTTTGATATTCTTTGTCCTGCAGAGCGAACAGTTCGTTTTGTATTTTTGTCCTTGACACTTCAGTTACTCCTCGTCGATACCGCTTTAATTACATAATTATTATACACGAAACGCCCGCGCTTTTCAACAGACGGCGGAAAAGACGTGACGTTTGCGCCGAAGCGCCAAGAGACGCGGCGCCCGCTTCCATGTTGGTATCGTTCTGTGAAAAATAATATTGAAATTTCGATATTTATATTGATTATTTTCAAAGATGGTGATAAAATTGATTAAAGATATTATAAATGACGAAATTGTTTCAGGGGGTCATAATGGCGACAAGTTATAAAAAGCTTTGGCACATCCTTGTGGATCGAAATATGAAAAAGAAGGATCTGCAAGCCAAAGCCCGCTTAACTCAGTATCAGATGAACAAACTCGCCCGCGGCGAGGATATTACAACGGATATAGTCGGCAAAATATGTATTGCGCTCGACGTTAAATCCGATGAAATAATGGATTTTATTAGCGAGGAAAATGACTGAGACAGACTCGATGCAACGAAGATAATACGCGGATTAACAAGGTCCCGGTCAAAGACGGCTCCCGCCATTTCGGCGCGTTCGGCGAAGACGTCGGAAGGCAGGTATACAAAGCTTTCTTAAGCGGAGCATGGGAGCTGATTTGGAAAAAGGGGCTTTATATGGGAACAACAAGGAGAAATAATTATGACTGAAAATAATACATTCCGTATATCCGAAGAAAAAAGGCGCGTGTTGCTGATCGAAGACGATGTCGTCTGTCAGGAGATCATGATAGCGAGCATCGGCGATACTTATGACGTCGTTCTCGCAAAAACAGGCGAGGAAGCGCTCAACATCATCCGCACTGAACATGAAACGCTGAGTATGGTCCTGCTCGATCTGAATCTTCCCGGAATTAAAGGGATCGACGTTCTGAGCAGTATAAAAAGCGATCCGGAGTTTTCACGTATGCCGGTCATCGTAATGACGTCGGACAACGATGCCGAGGTGGAGTGTCTTACGCTCGGCGCGATAGACTTCATACCGAAGCCGTACCCCGCGTCCAATGTGATCCTCGCCCGCATCTTACGAACGGTGGAACTGTCCGAGGACCGTGAGACGCTTCGTCTGACAGAGAGAGACCATCTGACAGGACTTTATAACAAGGAATTCTTCTACCGCTACGCCGCTCAGCTTGATCTTTATCATAAAGACGCGCCGACGGACGCGATCGTGTTTGACGTCAATCATTTCCACACAATAAACGACCGTTTCGGAAAAGCGCGCGGGAACGAGATACTTAAGCGAATTGCAAATAACGCGATGGATTACGTGAAGGAAGCGGGCGGCATAGTCTGCCGCAGCGTCGCGGACACGTTTATGTTGTACTGCAGGCATATAGACGATTACGAAGCGCTGCTTGAGCGCATGTCTTGCGGCCTTGACGACGGCGGCTTCGGCGAAAATCACGTCCGTCTGAGAATGGGCGTATACGTAAACGCAGACAAGACCATCGACATTGAACGAAGATTCGACCGCGCGAAAATGGCTGCGAATACAGCCCGCGATAATCTGACAGCCCCCGTCGGTCTGTTCGACCATGCGATGCGCGATGCGGAGATACTTGAAGAACAGCTGATCGACGATTTCAACTCTGCCATCCGCGAAAAACAGTTCTCCGTCTTCTATCAGCCGAAATTTGACATAAGGCACGACAAGCCGGTCCTTGCCAGCGCCGAGGCGCTGGTGCGATGGAAGCATCCGAAACTCGGGATGATAAGTCCCGGCACGTTCATCCCGCTGTTCGAGAAAAACGGATTGATACAGACGCTCGATCACTACGTCTGGTCGCAGACCGCGTCGCAGATCAGGGAATGGAAAGAAAAGCTGAACGTCGCGCTCCCGGTATCGGTCAACGTATCGCGAATAAATCTGTATGATCCTGAGCTGACGGATAAGTTCCTTGATATCGCAAAAGCGAACGGATTAAGCGCCGAGGATCTGCTGCTTGAGATAACCGAATCGGCGTATACGGAAAAAACCGACCAGATCATTAAAACTGTGAAGAGTCTTCGCGATCTCGGATTCCGGATCGAGATGGACGATTTCGGCACGGGTTATTCCTCTTTGAGTATGTTCTCATATATGCCGATAGACGCGCTGAAGCTGGACATACAGTTCATTCGCAGCGCGTTCGGAGAGCATAAGGATACAAGACTTCTCGAAACCATGATCGGGCTTGCAAGATCATTTGAAGTACCGACGATCGCCGAGGGCGTTGAGACGGCGGAGCAGTATTCCCATCTGAAAGCGATGGGGTGCGACCTCATCCAGGGATACTATTTCTCCCGCCCTCTGCCCGCAGATGAATTTGAAAAGTACATCGTTAAAGAATATGAAACGGAGGGGATCATATGTTGAGTGTCGAGAAGCTGAGAGAGTACGGCGCGGATGTGGACACGGGTCTGTCGCGCTGCGCAAACAACGAGACGCTTTATCTGCGCCTCGTCGGGATAACCGTTCAGGAGCTCTCCTCCGGCGCGCTCGGCGACGCGCTGAAGAGCGCAGACCTCGATAAAGCGTTTGAGATCGCGCATAAGCTGAAAGGCGGCCTAAGCAATCTTGCGCTGACGCCGGTAGCCGCGCCGCTTGGCGAGCTTACTGAGCTTTTACGCCGTAAGGCGCCGGGAGATTACGAGGCGCTTTACGCTGAAATGATGCGCAAAACAGACGAACTTGCCGCGTTATAACAGGCGCTGACAAGACGCCCCTGTATTCGGGAGGAAAGTGAATAATTTTACAACGCCTCTTATGCAGTTTTTGATCCTGCATAAGAGGCGTTTTGTTTTTCAATGTCCGTTTTTTACGGTTCTGTTCATTTAATTATTAGTTGAATCCAAAGAATTTCATGTTTTCAAAGCCTGTCGGCATCGGTATCGTACACATATAAATGACGCCGAATATCAGGAAGGCAACGGCTATTGCAAGCACCGCTTTTCTGTTAGGCATATTTTTGAATGTGCCGATGATGCCGAGAAGAAAGAGCGTAAGCGAGTAGATGACGGTCACAAGTCTGTAGGAGTCGCCCTTTGAGTTATCGCGCTTTCCTTCTTCAAGCAGCTCTTGCGACTCGCTGACCGTTTTCGTTGCCTCCTCGAAGTATTTTTCCGCAAGGCCGGGCATTTTGAACGGATTGTCTTCGCCCGTTTCCTCCATCCACTTGACGCCTTCCGCGAGGATATCGCTCGCGTTCTGCTCCTCGAACGATCTTATCTTTTCAGCGATAAGCTCTTCCTTTGTCTGATCGCCGTCCGCCTTTGCCGCTTCCAGCTCGTAGTAATAGTCCTTCAAGGTGTTCCATACCATAAAATCGGCAAGGTAAACCTGCATACCGAGGTTATACTGCGCGCTTCCTTGCGACGACGCGTTGTTGCTCTCGGTAAAGTTAATTGACTGGATCCCGCTGTGCAGACTTCCGATCCATGCCGCCCACGCCGAGAGCAGTGTGGTTATGCCGAGAAGGATCGCGACGATGGTCTCGAGCCTTTTGGGAGTTAAGATCGTTTTTTTCTCTTTGGGAGCGGGATCCGGAGTGCCTGCGCTCTTTTCGATTTCTTCGCTGTTTGTCAGTTCGTTTTCTTTTTCTGCCAT
>JAFXNX010000279.1 GCA_017529175.1 Clostridia bacterium | reverse complement strand
CCTCCGCGGTCTACATGATGCAGGGGACGAAGGACGACGAGAGAAAAAGAGAATACGGCATCAAGTTCAACGAGGACGTCGTCCCGCCGATGATTCAGCGGTTCGGCAAGGAATTCGGCCTCGAACCCGACTGGGGCTGGGACACCTACATACCTGGCATTTACAATATCCATTTCCGCGCCGACACTCACGTCTTCAACCTCAACTGCGCGCACGCGGACGAGCTGACCGAGGCGGAGATCATCGGCCGCGAAAAGATGAGAAAAGTCGTCCGTATGATGAGAAAATACGGAAACGCCGACGAGGTCTATACGCTCGTCAACATCTGCTCGTATATCGGCATCCGCGACACGTATCATTTCAAGACGAAACAGCGCGCGGAGCATATGGATCTGCTTCTGGGCAAGAGATACGACGACGCGATCCTCAACGGAACGTACGATATCGACGTCCATCAGGCTGATTCCGGCATCCAGTTCATGAGACTGAACGGCGAGTGCACGACGGAATACACCGACGGCACGCGCGTCGTCACCAACTGGCGCAAAGATATGGGTCTGCCGACCGACGGCCCGATGCCTACTTATTATTCTCTGCCGTTCGGCGTTCTCGTTCAGGAGAAGTATGAGAACATCATCGCCGCGGGCAGAATGATCAACGCGACGCAGGAAGCGTTCGGCGCTCTGCGCGTCATGGTCAACCTCAATCAGATCGGAGAGGCGGCGGGCGTCGCCGCGTATCTCGCTGTCGACGGGAACAAGACCGTGCAGCAGCTCGACGGCGTCGAAGTGGCGCGCACTCTTTCAAAGGGCGGCTCCGCCAACCTTTGCTGAGGACATCGCGAAGGAAATAAAAATCAGGGCAGTGATCAAAACGGTCACTGTCCTGTTTTTTTGAACTCCAAAGCTTTTTAAATTCCCCAAAATCGAAAATTTTTCATTTTTGGGGAAAGTTTTGCGCGGAGCCCTTTCCGCTTTCTTTATGCGATCTATTCAAACCTCTCTTTTTGCGACTCGAACACTTTCATGTACACGCGGTCTTCCCTCTCGATTTCTCTCGCCAACGGTGAGAGTTTTACATGAGGTTATCTTTTCCCGTTTTTGATAAAGCGGATCAACGTTTCTACATCATCAAAGTCATCGTAATCACCATTATTCCGTCACGGTGATATACGATCCCGTTCTTCTCGTTCTTTTCAAGGCAATTCAACAGTTCTTCTTCTCCGTACCTCTTAACAAACAGAGAAAAACCATACGGTTTGATTTCAGAAAGCAATCCTTTTCTGCAATCCGGATCGCAGTTATAGCAATGACTGATATTTTTTTCTAAGGAACATTTTCTGTTTTCGCACCAATCCTTGTCCCGACAATCCGCAGAATTACAGCCACGGCAGTACTCGTTTTCGCTGCACAGGCAGCAAGCAAGTCCACAGCGAGCGATTCCTAATTCTCTCTTCATGTATTTACAATCTTCCTTTCGATCTCTTTCAGCAGCAATGGTTGAATCTGCGGATAAGTCCAATTTGTCGGTAAATCCTTGAACAATTCAACTTTTTCGATTTCGCTGTGCAGTTCACCTTCAAAGCTCTTTATCTCTGCGTAAAAGAGCTTGCCAAAGGTTTCCTGACCATCAAAGTTATCAGGAGCTGTTACGGAATAAATGCAGACAGGCTGAATCGTATAGTCTATTGCTCCCGTTTCCTCGTACAATTCACGCTTGGCGGTATCGTCAATATTCTCTCCTGTTTCTCTATGTCCGCCGGGACATTCGTATGTATTGCGCTCTTTGTGTTTGCAAAACACCCACTTGCCGTTGGATTTGGCAATAATGACAACAAATTTGAGCAGACTATCATCTACCGAATCATAAAACTTTACTTCCATATTTTTTATCCTTTTAATTTTCCTTTACGGGTGTAGTTGATACATTTGCATTCTGCGACTTTGACAAGTCCCACTTTTTCGCACATCTCCAATCCGATCAGTGAGCCGTCGTCCATCGTGCCAGCGCTGCCGATCAACGCGCTATTCCGAGTTCTCGCTTCATATCAAATACCTCTTCCTATTTAATTACACTTTTTGCAAAAAACGACCGATCTTTGCGGGGGATCCTATTTCAGCAATTCGTCTGCCGTCACACCCAAAAGTTGCGACAGGGCAAAAAGCGTGCCGACGTCGGGCTGTGACTTTCCGGATTCCCATTTGCTGACCGCCTGCGCCGTAACGAATACGCTCTTCGCCACCTGCGCCTGCGTCAATCCCCGCGCACGCCTCGCGTTCGCGATATTTGCGCCGAGTCTCTTTGCGATTTCATCCTTTTCCTTCATCCGACCACTCCCATTCTCCTTTTCCCCTGCGTCTCCAGAATAAAGCGTAAAAATAGCTTACGAGGTGAGAAAAGACAAATATCGCAAGCGGTCCGATCACCTTATACCAGAAATCTCCGTATAAGATACAGATGATAAGCGGTAAAATACCGACCGTCAAAAAGACGTTCGCGGACTTATTAAGAGCCGTCAGTTCGTAATCCGACATACCTTCCCTGCGTGAACCGCGTCTTTTTTTGCCGGCTTTTCCTGAGACAGCGAGCCACGTTTTAATAATATCAAACGCCTGAAATCCGAATACGACAACGGCGATGAGACACGAGTCTGTTCTGATTCCGCCGCGCGTAATAAAGACCAGTATAACGAAAGAGACGACGGCGGCGGCATTCGCCGCGGTCAACAGCGCGGTAAGTCCGCCGCTCCTTTTTTTATTGTAAAGCCAGAAATAACTGTTGTGATAATCGATCAGTCCTTTTTTCTTCGCGTGAATCCGCAACCCTATCAAAAATGCTGCCAAAATCAACGCCGCAGCGCCGTAAATCGCGTCAAACAGAATATCCGGGACTCCGAGGGCCGGGATCATCAGTCCGCCCGCGAAGATAAAAGACAAACAAATCGCTATTGAGTTCTTATACATTTTCCTTCCTTTCAATCCCGCGCGGTCTTTCCGCGCGGACAGATCCTTACCGTCTAACTGTACCATTCCTTCTGTGACTCAAACATTTTCTTGTACACGCTGTTCTCCCGTGCGATCAGTTCGGAGTGAGAACCGTCCTCGACTATGCGCCCGTCCTCCGTCACAATGATCCTGTCGGCGTGCTTGGCGAAACCGAGTCTGTGCGAGATAAAGAACACAAGTCTGTCTCCCGCAAGGTCGAAGATATGTCTGTACGTCTCGATCTCCGCGATGGGATCGAGAAACGCAGTCGGTTCGTCGAGAATCCAGACGTTTGAATCCTCGTTTGCGAGCAGCCGGGCGATCGCAAGACGCTGATACTGCCCTTTTGACAGCTCCACGCCGTCCTCTTCGAGCTGCCCGATATTCGTTCGGATGCCCTTCGGTTTGCTCATGATAAAATCGTATAGCTCGACTTTTTTCAGTATTTCAAATATCTTCTCCTCCGACAGTTCACGCCCCCCGCAGCCGAGTTCGATCGACTCCTTTACCGTCATCTGATAGTGAACGAAGTCCTGCATAACGGCGGAGACGACGGCTCCTCCTTCGTGAAGCTCACCCTCGTAACTTCGCAAAAGCCGGGCGACGATCGCCATCAGAGTCGTCTTTCCGCTTCCGTTGTGACCGACGACGGCGACCTTTTCACCTTTTTTGAAGGAAAGAGTCACCCCGTCAAGCGCGTACCGCTCTGATTGAGGATACTTATATTTCAGGTCTTTCACCGAAACCGATCCGTCGCCTTCTTCCTTTTCTTTCTCTTCCTCGGAACCGATTTCCATAATTTCAAAATACGCGCCGACCGCTTTGGCGTACCCGGTGTGATTTATCACGGTATAGGAAAACTCCCTTACGTTGACAAACAGATAGCCCAAAAGCGCCGTCACCATCGTAAAATATCCGAGCGTAAACGAACCCTGCGCCACTCCGCGTCCGACGACGATAACCGTTACGAAAAACGAAGCGGCGAACATCAGCACTACCGCGCCCTCGCTGGCGAAAGACATAACGTTTTCCCTGACCCCGGCTTTTCTGGTGAGTTCGTTGAATTTTCCGTATGCGTTTGAGAAAAACGGATAGTTTCTTGTGGTCTGTATGTTCTGATGATTGACCCTGTCGCTCATGATACAGCCGAAATACGCGCTTCGCCTGTCGTTGGGAGAGAGGATCTTGTATTTGTTGATCATCCGTTTTTCCGTCACTTTGAACGATATTATTACGCTGAGAACGATCGCGACCGCGATAACGAGCAGATACAAGGGACTTATACGGGACAGAAGTACCCCGTAAACCGCAATCTGGAAAACCGTGCTGATTATAGTCGTGGAGCCGTATACCGCCTGAGAATACGCCTCCGACGCCTCTCTCGCGTGGTTGATCTTATCGTAAAAAGCGCTGTATTCATAGTATTCATACGGAATTTCCGACAATTTTTTTGTGATCTTACACCCGACGTCAAAGCCGATATCGCTTTGATATCTCAGCGTGATCTTCTCCCGAAGGTTTGACAGGATCACAATCAAAAGGAGAGACGCGAGGAAAAGAGAGACCGTGATCAACAGCGAAGAAAACGTGACCGTTCCTTCAAAGTACCCGGCGACGGCGTTCGTTATATATTCGACGAATTTCAATTCGATCAGGGACCAGGCGATCGTAACGAGTGACAGAAACGTCAGTACGGCGGACTTTGTACGGTATTTCGTGAAAAGCTCGCGGAATACCGAGACCTGAACTCTGAAAAACTCAGAGAAAGTGACTTTTTCTTTTTCCATGTCAATCCTCCTCGTAAAGCTTTTTCTGCTCGCTGAACAGACGGGCGTAATATCCGCCGCGCGAGAGGAGCTCGTCGTGCGTGCCGACCTCGGTGATCTCTCCGCCGTCCATCATTACGATCCGGTCGGCGAGACGCGCGAATCCGATGCGGTGAGAGATGAGGATCGCCGTTTTCCCTCTCAGGTTTTCGCGGAAGTTGGCGATCAATTCCATTTCTTTGAGCGGGTCGATCGACGCGGTCGGCTCGTCCATAAGCAAAATCTCAGGAGTACCCATATACGCCGATCCGATAACGAGGCGCTGCCACTCGCCGCCGGACAGGTCGACGCCTCGGTCGTCGTACGCCTTCCCGATGACCGTATCCTCGCCCGCCTGATATTTGTCGATAAACGAGTGGATCCCCGCTTTCGCGTACGCCGCCTCAAGCTCGTCGCGGTCGTCTTTTTTGTCCGATCGTCCGAGTCCGATGAAATCCCTGATCGAAACGGAGAACCGTGAGAACTCCTGCGGCGCGAAACCGAAATACAGAAACGCCCCGTCCCTGTTTTCCTCCGTCACTTCGACGCCGTTGATCCTCACTTTACCTTTCTGCGGCTTGTATGACCCGCTGAGAAGCTTCGAGAGCGTCGTTTTTCCGCTGCCGTTATAGCCGAGGATACTGATTATCTCTCCGCGGCGCACGGTGAGCGACGCGTGAGATACAGCCGGGACGTTCCCGGTCGGGTACGTATAACTCACGTCGTCGACTTCAAGAGACGAGAACGCGCCGAACGGAGGCGTCATATCCTCATACTCCGCCTTCGAGTTGATCATTTTGAGTTCTTCGGTCGTCGTCGGATTGATGAAATCATAGAAACCGGACAGATATTTTCCGTGCCTGAACGCGCCGTGAACGATCCAGCCCGCGAGAGCTTCGATCGAGTTCATACTCGGCTCGATCATGCCGAACAGCATGACGAACGTACCGATGTCGTACCTTCCGTTTTTGACGCCGAAGAGAAGGATTAAAACCGCCGCCGCTCTGCTGAGTACTCTTACGACCCGGTAAAGATTCCACATCTTCTGATTTTTGATCTCCACGTCGAGTTCATCACGCCTCAACTGATCGGCAAGTCCTATGTACCGACCGAATACGGGATCGCGGTAACCGAATATCCTCATTTCTTTCGCGGTTGCGTAACTTGTGAGAATACCGCCGTAATACCCGGAAACCCTCTTCCCGTGCGCCTGTTTTTCGTCAAGCTCATATCTTTTTTTCACGGATCGGATGTAAAGATAGATCATAAGCGCGGACACGGGGATTATGTACAAAATAAGAAACGGCTCGTATACGGCGAAAATCCACACGGACGAACCGATCACTCCTCCTATGCCGAAGATAATCGAGAGATACGCATTGAGATAACCGGACACGGAACCGAGATTTTCGCTTATGAAAAAGTATTTATCAAGATACTCGCTGTCAAGAAGCAGTTCGCTTTTCATCCTGTAGCTTTTGTACAGAAATACTTTCCTGAAAAAGCGGTTGATCCTGAACGCAAAGTTGTACCATCCCGCCGCGCGGAGTCTGCCGACCGCGGTATTTACAAGGTACATAATGAGATACGCCCCGGCAAACCATACGAATAAAGCCGGCAGCGCGCCGCTCCCCGCGCTCTCGGCGACGGAGTTGACCATACTCCGGTTAAAAAGATTTATCGATACGCGAATTATGGGATTTGTCAGATTCAGCAGTACCATCATAAAAATTGACGGAAAGCAGAAACGGAACGTCGTTTTCAGTATCCATAACGTCTTTCTCATTTACATACCCCTTTCCGTACAGACGGGAAGAAACCGGCATTTTTCGAAACCGCCCTTTGTAGTTTGATAATTGTATCACGGGGATAACGGAATGTCAATCAACTATCAGTTTATTTACTATTAAAGTAATTAAATAATACTCAACTTTGGGAATCGACGACCGTAAAACTCCTCTTTTGATAAATGCTGAGTTATAGCGGGTAAAATGTGTTGTTCCTGCAAAGCCGAATTATGTCCTGCCGCTTGACATTTTTCTGAAAATGTGGTATAATTAATTATCTTGATATCAAAAACATTGGAGATAAGGATGAAAATAACGTACGTACAAGCCCCGGGGTTCCTTTACGACCTTTTTTATATTTTTGTCTGCCGTTTCAATGAAGAGATAAGGATCGAAGCAGAATCGACGGCTTCTTCCGCGGAGGAAGCCGCTGCGCACGTGAGATCGGTGATCGATAGGTTTTCACCGATCCCCGACGATCTTCATCTCTTTTTTCGTCTGAAAAAACACGGCAGATCTTTTATGTCCCAATGCTATTTCGCGGGATTTGACGGTCCGAGAGAAAAACTGAGCGTCGGAGAGATCATTAAACGGCTCGGAAACCGCGTTGAATTTACAAATAAGCTCGTCCGTTTTTACTTTCCCGAATACGACGTTCAGGGCGAAGCGAAAGACCTGCTCCGCTCCGTCTCCCCTCTCATCGACGCTTCGGATTACGATGAGAGAACAAAAAGAGAACTGTATTCGTTTCTCGTAGACCCGGACGGAAAGATAAACTCCCTCGTCTGCGAACTGAAGGACAAAGAAAAAAGGCTCGACGATTATTACAAAGAGGAATATCAAAAAATCGTTGAGGCGCAGAGTATTACGAGCGATCCGGATGATTTTTTCAAAAAGATATGCGGCAGAGTGGGCGGTCTGGGGACCGCTCCCACACCCGACGTCGTATACTGGAGCGTTTGTCTTCTGAACAGGCATGTTCTGTATGCTTTAGGGGAGGACACGCTTGAGGCGGTGATCCTCGGTTATCTTTACGACTTCGACGCGCCGAAGGACAAGGGTGTACCGATTCCCGGCCTCAGAGATTTCGGCGAGATACTGTCCGAGCCGAACCGTCTGTCGATCATTGAACTGATAAAGGAACGCGGCGAAGTCACCGCGAAGGATCTTGAAAAGAATTTAAACTTTACCGGCTCTACCGCGTATTATCACGTGACGATGATGCTCAAGGCGGGGATGTTGAAGACGCGCGTTTCGGGAAGAACGGTCTTTTACCGTCTAAACCCCAAGTACTTTGAAGGAATACTCGCTCAGATCGCCGCTCTGTCAGAGGAAGACACATTATGACGATTGAAGAATTAAAACGAATTCAATTATACAGGCAACATTTAAGTATGCCTGCAGATAAAATCACTGTCGTACGGGACTTATGCGGACTGCAATGCCAGTTCATGGCAAACGCATATCATTCTCTCCGTATTCGGTGTGCAGATGATCCGGATCCCGATTGTTGGGGGGAAGGCCTTGTAAAAAACTGGTCATTACGTGGAACCGTCCACGTTTTTGCGGAAGAAGACTTACCTCTTTTTAAGTATGACGACGGATTTTATCGAAGCGAACGGTGGCTGGGCGTAACCGATCACGGTCGCCCGTGGGTGTCGCCGCAGCGGGAACGATTTTTTGCGGATTATATCGTTCAAAGTGTTGCAGCCGGCATAGAAACAAGAGATGATTTACGAAATGCATGCCGTTCGGTAGGTATGACGCTGACGGAAGAATCCTTTATCTTTAACGGGTGGGGCGGGTTACTTCGTCCTTTATGTGAACGCGGCTTTCTTACATATAAGGTTCAGGAGAAAAAAGCGTTTGCGATAGCACCCGAATATGTCCCTATGCCCAAAAAGGAAGCGCTTACAGAACAGATGCGGCGTTACCTTACTCACATCGCACCTGCGACATTGCGAGATATCGCATATTTTTTCGGCTGTTCGCAGACGTATGTCAAACAAATTCTGCAAACACTTCCCGTTCAGAGTTTTTCTTTAGATGGTGCAGAGTATTTTTACATGGGCGAGTTAAACGGGAATTATCCCCCGATACCGGGTTGCGTATTTCTCGCCGGTTTTGATCAGTTGATGCTTGGCTATGAAAAAAAGCACAGCAAGTATTTGCCGCAGGAATACCTTCGCGGTATTTTTAATCTTGCAGGTATCGTCATGCCCGGGCTTTTGCTAAACGGAAGTATTGCCGGACGCTGGAAGAGAAAAAACAAAAAACTAGAAATAATATGTTTTCGTACAATTACCTTAAAGGAAAAAAAGGCAATCAAAGACAAAGCACAATCCATCTGGCGCAATGATTTGAAAACTATTCAATACTTAGCATTGTGACAGATGGATCAGAAAGACAGCAGACAGTTCTGCGTCTGCAGGAAAAACAATAAAACAGTCAGCGGCATCGGAGATTATCCCGGCGTCGCTGACTTGTCTTTTCCATATCGGTATGGTACAATGAGACCACAGAGTTTATACATATAGAATAACGGAGACGTATTTTACAGATGAAAAAACTGATAGCCGTGCTTCTGTCGCTTTCTTTCGTTTTCGCGTTGCTCTCCGCCTTTCCCGCCTCGGCGGCCGCGCTGCCGTTCCGCGACGTGCCCGAAAACGAGTGGTTCTACGAACCCGTCAAGGCCGTTTACGAAGCGGGGATCATGAAGGGCACGTCAGCCGTGACGTTCGGACCGCAGAGCCCGATGACCCGCGGTCAGATCGTCACGATCCTCTCGAGGATGTCGGGCGACGAAGTCGCGGGGATGGCGTCCGAGATGAGCTTTAGGGACGTGAACAGAGCGGAGTATTACGCCGACCCGATCGGATGGGCCGTCAAAAACGGCATCGCCAAGGGAATGAGCGAGACGGCGTTTGAGCCCGAGACGCCCGTTCTGCGTCAGGAGTTCGCGGCGTTCTTCGTCAGATATATGAGATACAAGGGGATCTCCTTCCCCGAGGCGACGGTAACGCCGTTCCCGGACAAGTTCCCTGACTGGGCGGCGGAGGATATCGAGACGCTCCACAGAACGGGGCTCGTCAAGGGCGACGATGCGGGCAAATACAATCCGGGCGCCAAAATGACGCGCGCGGAGATCGCGACGGTCACGGACAGATTCGTCTCGATGACGCCCGCGGACCCGATGTACGACGCGCTCGAGACGCTTACTTCGATGAGGTGCGCGTCGCACAGGAGCGTTCACTATATCGCGGGCAGATCGCCCGTCGAGGCGGAGACCGCGGATATATCGCTCTCCAGGATAGGCGCGGGGATCAGGGACGCCCTCGGGCTCGACCCCGAGACGTACGCCGTCGCGGTCGAGCCGGTCGTCCCCGCCTTGTTCGAGGAGATGCACTATCTGTTCCCGCAGACGTACGATATGCAGATCATCCAGTCGAAAGTCAGCATAAAGAACGTCAAAACGGGTGAGTCGACGGACAAAAAGTCGGTCAACGTCATGATCGGTTTCGATATGACAAAAGACTGCGACACGGTGGGCGTCTGCCCGAATACCGCGCGGGACGAAAAGATGGATTCCGTCTGGAACGGACTTGACGGTCTGTACGTTTTCGACGACGACGGGAAGATCCCCGTTCCGTATAATCTCTGCGGCACGGGCGCCGATCTGTCGGAATATTTCACCCGGATCCTTCTCGCTCTCGACGACGACCACGGGCTCGGACAGGACAACGGGTCCTATAAGCTCGAGGTGACCGCTGAGGACTTCGAAAACGTCCTCGCCGCGCGCGACGCGGGCGGCGAAGTCACGGTCACGGCGACGCTGTACAATAACAAACTCGGTATCAGATCGGAAGAAAAGACGCTTACGCTCCGGGTGATGAACCGCGCGCAGTGCGTCGAAAAGTTCGAGGCTCTGAAGGCGCGGCTGTCCGCGCAGATGGAGGAGCTTGACCGTCTGATAGGCGACTGCGAGGCGGCGGGGATCCCGACCGACTACGAATACGCGGCGCTGTCGGTCCTCGGCATCTACCTCGAGGAACATATAGACGACTATATCGCGATCCCCGATTTTTCGCGCGAGCTTTATCTGAGAAGATCGACCGACCGGATATACGAAGAGGCGAAGGCAAACCTCGAGGGATATCTCTCCGGCGCGAAAGAGCCGAAAAACGTGCCGAAGTACGTCACGAGTCCGATCGAGGTCGACGGTTTCACGCTTCGCGCGAACACGGTCGACAGCTACGGCAATTTCGAGAACAGGCCCGTTTACTTCTTCGGCTACGGCGACGGCGGGGAGTACCCGTGGACGTACGCGAAATACTATTCGGATCTCGGCAGCAACGCGTTCCACTATTACGCTCTGTCCGTAGCGCGCGTAGTGCGCGCCGCGACGCCGTCCGATACGGAGGGCGTGAGCGCGGACGGGAAATACGTGATCGACACGTCCGACGTTGAGCGCGATCTGCACTATTTCTCCGATCTGAACGACGGGGATCAGGCGGTCTCGTTCATGCTCGTTATCGGCGCGGATTCGATATGCGAGATCTATCCCGAACTCGCCCGGATCGAGGGCTCCGAGGGCGGTCAGGTCGGCATCAACCTCAACCACCCCAAGGGACGCGAGGTAATCGAGGCGTTCCTTCGCGTCGTTCTTTGCCTTCTCGAAGAGCTGATCTGCCTCTGCCGGATACTTCTTGGCGAGGGAAGCGTAGCGGACCTCGCTGAGCATGAATTCCTTCATGTCGGCTGCCGGTTCCTTGCTGTCGAGCTGGAACGGGTTGAGGCCTTCTTCCTTCCTTCTCGGGTCGAAGCGGTACATATGCCAGTAACCGCACTCGACTGCCCTCTTCTGCTGGTTCTGGGACTCGCTCATGCCGGCCTTCAGACCGTGGTTGATGCACGGGCAGTAGCCGATGATGAGGGACGGTCCGTCATAACTCTCGGCCTCTCTGATGGCCTTGAGGGTCTGGTTCTTGTCTGCGCCCATGGCTACCTGAGCTACGTAAACGTAACCGTAGGTCATGGCCATTGCGCCGAGGTCCTTCTTCTTGTTGTGCTTGCCGCTTGCAGCGAACTTGGCGATAGCGGCAGCCGGGGTAGCCTTGGAGGACTGTCCGCCGGTGTTTGAGTATACCTCGGTGTCCATTACGAAGACATTGAT
>JAFXNX010000278.1 GCA_017529175.1 Clostridia bacterium | reverse complement strand
CTGATAATGAAAGGGGTGATAATTATGATCTGCGACGAGAAATGCGGCGGGAGGAGGATAGCGTCATTTATGGCGGGGCTGACTCTTTTCGTCCTGCTGTTTGCGGCGGCGTCTTATCTTATCTGCGTCGTCATATCCAACTATTTTTATGAGCTGACCGAGGGGGAAAAGATGATACCGGTCGCGTCGGTCGATAAGATGAAACTCGTCGCGATAGACCCCGGACACGGGGGCGAGGACGGCGGCTCGTCGTCGGGAGAGATACTTGAGAAGGATCTGAATCTTGCCGTGTCGAAGGATATTTATTACCTTTGCGTTCTGACCGGAGTTCCCGCGAAGCTCACGAGGACTGAAGACGCGGCGCTTTACGACCTTTACGACGACCTTGAGGACTATACCGGAAAGCGGAAGGTGTACGACCTCAAGAACAGAGTGAGATTCGTAAAAGAAGAGGGTGCGGGAATATACCTCGGCATCCACATGAACAAATTTCCCGAGGAAAAGTACCGCGGGCTTCAGGTTTGGTACTCAAAGAACAATAAAGACAGCAGATATCTTGCCGAGAAAATACAATCGGGGGCGAGGGAACATCTCGACGGGTCGAACGACCGCGAGATAAAGAAGGCGACGTCATCCATATTCGTTCTCGACAGGATAGAAGTCCCCGCCGTGCTCGTTGAATGCGGATTTCTCTCAAACCCTGAAGACCTTTCCTTGTTGACCGATCCAGGATACAGAAGGAAGCTCGCGTCAAGCATTTTTTCCTCTGTCGTGGCGTTTTCGGTCAACAGTTCGTATTGATTTTCCGAACATAACGTGGTAGAATATATCAGCGGACAAATGAGCGTCCGCCGATATGAGAACGATATGGCGTCAAAAAAAGTATTCGTTTGCGCGGAATGTGATTATCAGTCGCCGAAATGGCTCGGCAAATGCCCCGAGTGCGGGAGCTGGAACACGTTCACGGAAGAAACGTTCGATAAGAAAAGCCCGTCTTCGGCAAACGCCGTAAAGAAGACTGAAAAGGCGGTACCGTTTTCGGATATGAAAAATTCCGAGAGCCGCAGGATAAAAACGAATATAGGAGAGTTCGACCGCGTGCTCGGAGGCGGTATAGTCGAGGGCTCGGTGATCCTTCTCGCGGGAGAACCGGGGATCGGCAAATCGACGCTTCTCCTTCAACTTTGCGGGAAGCTTTCGGGAAGCCGCATTATGTACGTTTCGGGAGAGGAATCGAAAGGACAGCTGAAAATAAGAGCCGACCGTCTCGGAGTCGCGCCTGCCGGCACCCTCGTTATGACGGAGACGTCGGCGGAGGCGGTGATATCGGAGATCGACTCCGTGAAACCGGAAGTCGTGATAATAGATTCAATACAAACAATGACGTCCGACCGCTCATCGTCCGTCGCGGGAAGTATCGCACAGGTCAGAGAGTGCGCTTCCCTTATTATGGACAAAGCGAAGTGCGGCGGAATATCGGTGATCCTCGTCGGACACGTCAATAAAGAGGGGGGTATCGCGGGGCCGAAAGTCCTCGAACACATGGTCGACGCGGTACTGTACTTCGAGGGCGAGAGGACTCAGAGCCACAGAATAATCAGAGCGATAAAGAACAGATACGGCTCGACAAACGAGATCGGCGTATTCGATATGACGGAGTCGGGACTTGAAGAGATCGCGAATCCTTCGGAAATGCTCCTTGCCGGAAGACCCGACGGAGTGTCGGGAAGCTGCGCCGCGTGCGTTCTCGAGGGTACGCGTCCGATCGTCGCGGAGATACAGGCGCTCGTCGTTCCGACCTCTTACCCTTCGCCGCGCAGGACTGCGGACGGGATCGACTATAACAGGATGTGCCTGCTCCTCGCGGTCATCGAAAAGCGGCTCGGGCTTCGCCTTTCAAGCTGCGACGTATACCTCAACGTCGTCGGCGGCATCCGCATCGACGAGCCGGCGGTCGACGCCGCGGTCGCGATGGCGATAATTTCAAGTATGAAGGATATCCCCGTGCCGAAGGACACAATCGTCATGGGCGAGATAGGACTTTCCGGCGAGCTTCGCGCCGTCTCCTACGCCGCTGAAAGAGTAAAGGAGGCGTACCGCCTCGGCTTCACGAAGATCGCGCTTCCCAAGCGCGGCGCCGTAAAAGAGATAAAACAACCCGGCGCAGAGATAATACGAATAAACAGCATATACAACGAACTTTTGCTTCTTGAAAAATAAAACGCGGGCAAAAACGCCGGGTGTTCTTCGTGACACCCGGCGTTTCAGCACTATTCTATTACAAAAATTTTTAAAAAAATGAAAAAAACGCCTCCCTTACGGATATTACTTATGAAAACGTTTTCAAGGAAGTGGCCATGCTTACAAAGGATGAATTCACGCGGCTTGCGGTGAAGTATCAGAATATGATATACCGGCTCGCACTGTCGTACCTGCGATCCCCGTGCGACGCGGAGGATATAACGCAGGACGTACTTATCAAATTGTATACGGAGAAAAAAGACTTTGAGAGCGACGATCACGTTCGATTCTGGCTCGTTCGCGTTACTGTTAATGAGTGTAAAAAAGCTTTTCGCCGCCGTCATATCACTCCATCGCTTGATGAATGTGCCGAGCTTATTGCAGAAGATGACAGCGAAGCGCGCGAAGTATTCGAGGCGGTTATGTCGCTCGATGACAAGCTGCGCGAGGTAATTGTCCTGCACTATTATCAAGGGCTGAAGATCGCACAGATCGCGCGGATCGTGAAGATTCCTCAAGGCACGGTCGGAACAAGATTAAAGAGAGCAAAAGAAAAACTATACGAACTGCTCGGGGAGGGATTATGAAAGACAATAAAATAAGAGAGGCGTTCTCAAAGATCCGCGTTCCCGAGGGAATTTTGCGGGAGGTAAATATGAAGATCAGCGATACCGAAACAAAAAGAGTATATGCAAAACCGAGAAGATTCAGCAGAATAATAATTATAGCGGCGGTGCTGACGGCGCTCCTTGCGGTGTCTGTTGCGGCGTACGGACTTCTTCATTCAGATTTTTACGAAAACGCGTTCGGTACGGGCGTCGAGGGCTCGCCGGGCGGACCGAGGGATCTGTATGATCGAGACGGAAATCTTGTAAAAACAGTTGACGAGCCCGCGGTAGAACGGGTCGAGGTGGATCCCGGCCTTGCGGAGGAACTCGTCGGCGATAAAGTGGCGAGCGTTGGCGAGACAGTGACGATCGGCGAATATACAGTCACAGTTAACGACTTTGTCTTCGACGAAAACGGGATAGGAATGGTCAGCGCGGTGATCTCGCACCCTGAAGGTCATATAAGGTATAACAGTGAGTG
>JAFXNX010000277.1 GCA_017529175.1 Clostridia bacterium | reverse complement strand
TGATAGGGAAGATTCATAAGATACAGATACTTGCCGCTGACGGGGGACACCGTCGCCATATATCCTATTATCTCGACAGTCCTTCCGGAAAGCTTCGTGATGCGTCCCATATCTATCGACTCCGCAAACGTCAGCCTGACGTTTCCGCCGTCGTCGACATACTCCGCCGGTGTGCCTGTATCGGGTTGTTCCGCCTGCTTCGTATCGGCGCTGCCGCTCATTGCGGAGTCATCGGCGCACGCCGGAAGAAGTATGCAGACGAGAGCAAGGATCAACGCTATATATTTTTTCATGATATACCTCAGTTTCTGATAATATCCTTGCGCGAGATGTGGACGGTGCAGATAAGGGTGGGAAGCACGCTTATCACGAATACCACCGCCATTATCAGCCATTCGAAGGAATAGACCTTTCCCGCATCGAGAACGATTCCCATTGAAGAGACGAAGTCGCTCATTACGGAGAGTACCAGCCGCGATATGCCGAATGAGATCGCGGTCGAGATAAGACCGATTATCGCATTTTGTATCAAGAAGAGGGCATTGACTTTTCCCGTGCCGATACCGATAAGACGCATAAGCGCGATATCCTTTTGTGAATCGTACATATTGAGTATCGTAATGGTCGAGATAACGAAAATGTTCATTATTAAGATTATGATGCAGAGCAGATATACGATCTTTCGGGAGAGGTCTACGTTGCTTATGATCTCGCGGATGACTTCGGCGGGCGTTATCGTGAGGATGGAAGAGTCGGCAGCAAACTCTTTCTTGATCTCCTCGGCGTAGGCGAGAGTTTTGCATTTCAGAAGGATCGCGCAGACAGTTCCTTCTTCCGCGTGTCCTTCGTGCTCGTCTTCGTCGTGGTCGTCATCGTGATCGTCGTGTTCTTCTTCTATAGTATGACCAGCGGGAGCGTCTGACCCGTCAGCGTCGAGCTCTTCTTCGCCGTGCTCGCCGTCCTCGTCGTGCTCATCCTCGTGGTCCTCGTCGTGATCGTGATCTTCTCCCTCTTCGTCCTCGTCGTGATGGTGCTCATGCACCTTCCACACCGTCTCGATGTCGGTGAACACCGTGTTGTCGTACGCGGTATTCGTTTCATCAAGGATACCGACGAGCTTCAAGGGATTTGCCGTGTGCTTCTCGCCGTTTTCCGAGAGTCCGTGCGACGTTACAAGCTCGTCTCCGATCTTTAGACCGAACTTCTTTGCAACGCCTGATCCGACGACCGCCTCAAACACTTCGTCGAACATTTCGCCTTCTTTGAGGGCTTTTCCGTCGAGGAACGAGGGCTTTGTGCCGACGATCTTTGCGGAATTATAGCTGTCGCCCATCGCAAAGGGGATCGCGACGTTGACGCGGCTGTCCGCTTCGAGTTGTTCGTAGTATTCGTAAGATATCGTTCCGAGCGGTTTGTCCGTGAAGAACAGAGTATTCATCGCGAGCTGTGTGGAGCTTCCCGCGGGACCGATTATCGTGTCGTAGGTCGACGTCGTGTTGATAAGTCCGTCGTTGACCTGCTCGGCTACGTTGTACGCGAGGATCGCGACGGAAGCGGAAATAACTATCGACAGGATGATAAGGATCATCTTCACCTTTTTGGTGAGCATATTTTTAAGAGCGAATTTAAGCATCGTCTTCCACCTCGCTTTCCGAGTAGGACGCGGCAATGCCGTTCATATCAATTATGCAGTCAAAAAGGGGAGCGAGTCTGTCGTCGTGCGTTACCGCGACGAGAGTTTTTCCCTTTGCTATCTTGAGCATCTGCTCGACGACGCGCTTGCCGATCTCGTAGTTGAGGTTTCCGGTCGGCTCGTCCGCAAGGATTATCTCCGGCGCTTTTACGAACGCTCTTGCTATCGCGACTCTCTGGCGTTCGCCGCCCGAGAGCTGTTTTACTTTTTTCTTCTTTTTCGAAAGTATTCCGAGTTTGTCCAGCACCTCGTCCATATTCGAGGTCTTCACGCCCTCGAGTTTGAGTACGTTTATGTTGTCTTCGACCGTCATCTCTTCGATCAGCTTGAAATCCTGAAAGATGTATCCGATCTCTTTTATCCTGAATTTATCCTTTTCCTTCTGGCTCTTTGAGCTCATATCCTCACCGTCGAAATATATCGAGCCGCCGCTCGGTGTGATGACTCCGGCGAGCATATTGAGAAGAGTGGATTTTCCGCATCCGGACGCGCCGAGGAGAACGTAGCTTTTACCGTCCTCAAACGTGACGTCGCTGTATTTTATTACCGTATCTCCGTCAAAACGCTTGACGAGATTTTCTGTTTTTATCATTATTAATTGACCTCCCTTGCCGCTCATTCGCGGCATAAATTTAAGATAGAAATTGCAGCAAGCGGGTCAATTATCAATTATTGTATCTGACTTTTATCAGCGGCGGGGTCTTCCGTATCACGCCGTCTGCGGCAGATGCGCCGCAGCGCGCTTTCGCCCTGACAAAAACATATGAGAGAAGAGCGGCGCCGAAAAAGAGCGAGAGTATGGTTTTAAGAATGCCGAACGCGGTCTCGATCCTGACACAGATCTTACAGTAACCGTCAGTGTGTTCGTGATGCGAATTGAAAACGATGAAGAGCGAGAGTGATATCAGCGAGAAGATCAGCGCCGATACAACGATCACCTTTAGCAGCTTTTTCATGCGATACCTCCTTTTCATAAGTTTTTTGTTATTTTTTATTATACACTCTTTATATAATTAGTCAAGTCACTTTATGTGTAGTTTTGATGAAAAGCTTGTGAAAAACGGTTAAATGAAAGGGCGCGCTTATTGACAGCAGTCGGAAAGATATGTATAATTGATTTTACAAAGTCGGTAAATATTGAGCGTTGACCGCGTCTTTCCGCCGTAATATAATTAAAGAAAAACGGAAGGTCAAGCGATGCTCAAAGGGGAAGAATTATTAAGACTCGTCTATCATTTGCTGCTCGGCGCCGCGCTCCTTCTTTTATCTGCGGTCGCAGAGGGAGGAGATACCGAGATGTCGCGCTCGCTCGTTCACAGTATGACGCAGGTCCCGCAGATGATAGAAGCGCTTGTAGCCGGGATGACGCTCGCCGTTGGCGGCGGGACGCTTGCGGCGTATATCGATCACATAGATACATAAAAAGGAGGATACGGAGATGGATTTTGAAGCTGTCATCGACTCGTTTTCAAAGTCCTGCGGGATAGCAGATCTTACCGACTGCGCCGCTGCGATCATCGTCGCTTTTTCAGGCGGCGCGGATTCCGCTCTCCTTTTATCATACCTTTCGGAAAAATACGGATCCGTCGCGGCGGCTCATTTTAATCACAACCTTCGCGGTGAAGAGTCGCAGCGCGACAACGACTTCTGCAGAGAATTCTGCAGCTCCCGGAACATCAGATTTTTCGAGGGAGCGGCAAATATTTCTGCAATTGCAGAAAATACAGGTGAAAGCCTGGAAGAGTGCGGCAGAAGGGAAAGATACGCATTTTTTGACAGATGCAGAAAAGAGCTCTCTCTCGAGCTTTCCTGCATTGAGGATAAGATCCTCATCGCGACGGCTCATAACTCGGACGACAACCTCGAGACTGTCATATTCAATCTTGCGCGTGGATCGGGGCTTCGCGGACTTCGCGGTATTGCGCCTGTCAGAGACGGGAAATATATAAGACCTCTTCTCGCGCTGACGTCCGAAGAGGTCAGAACGGTATGCGCCGAGCGCGGGATACCGTACGTCGTCGACTCGACGAACCTCGACGACGATTACACGAGAAACAGGATAAGGCACCGCATCGTGCCGGAGCTTGAGAGGATAAATCCCGCGGTCAGAAGAAACGTCGCAAGGTCGTCACAGCTCATATCGCTCGACAACGATCATATCGAATCGGAAGCAAGACGTATCATTGACGACGCAGGCGGCAAAGTGCCCTCGGCTCTGATCGCCTCTTTACCGGCTCCGGTTTCATCGAGGATCATATCTCGTCTTTATCATGATCTCACAGACAAAGAGCTTTCATACTCCCATATCAATGCGCTGATCGGGTGCGCGTCATCCGGCGCGCACGGAAGGCTCCATCTTCCCGGAAACGTCACCGCGTATTACGGCTCGACGCTCGTGTTTGCTTTGGAGGAAGACAAGGGCTCTGCGCCGGAATATGAGATCATGGCGTCGTACGGCGAGAACGAGATAGCGCCAGACGGATCCCGCATTGGGATATACGCGGACGGCGAG
>JAFXNX010000276.1 GCA_017529175.1 Clostridia bacterium | reverse complement strand
GACTGTCACTATCTTGGGTATCTTCTTGTGACAGACGACGCCGTGGAACAGTATGCTCAGGTTCGAACGATCGCAAGGATAAAGAGCATCAACGAAGCGCGCCCCGACATTGATAACGGTAAAATATACGGCAGAGAGTTAGCGCCTGCGGAAAGCGTGAAAAAGCTTCTGAATTACAAGGATGAAGCGGGAAATACGATGCTCGACGATGCGATAGACATGGCGAAAAACAAGTATGATTTTCAACAAGATGATTAATTTGGACGACGTTAATAATATGATCAGATATGCGGAACTATCCGACAAAGCGTTCTGGTTTTCACTTGATAAGCATATGAGCGAGGCGGAGTTCGAGAAAAAAGTGCGCGACCAGCAGGGGTATGTTGCGCTTTCGGACGGCGAACCGGTCGGTATTTTGCGATTCAGTCTGTTCTGGGACAACACTCCGTTCTGCAATTTGCTCTACGTTAAAGACGGTATGCGCGGACGCGGGATCGGAAAGGCTCTGATGGAACGCTTTGAGGAAGATGCAAGAAAATCCGGGTATAAATTCGTATTGACTTCGACCCGTTCAGACGAAGACGCGCAGCATTTTTACCGCGCGATCGGATATCATGACTGCGGAGAACTGCGTCTTCCGGACGAGCCCTCAGAGCTGTTTTTTAGAAAGGAATTATAAAATTGGAACGAAAAATATACGCCGAGGAAAACGGTATCGCTCTTGCGGAATATGTTTTCGAGCTTGACGAGAAAGATATATTCGATTGTTGGAGAGACGGATCGACGGAGTCCGGCTACAAAAATCACGCCGCGCCGACCTTTGAAGAACATTTGAAGCGTCCAATCAGGTCGACGAAGATCATGATAATGAAGAACGGGAAGACTGTCGGCTGTCTTCTTCTCTCGCCTCCGGATTCGGACCCGGATCTTGCGATAATGATATATCCCGGCAACCGGGGGCGGGGGATCGGAAAAGCCGCTTTTTCGCTCGGTCTTAAATACTGTTTTGACAAGTACGGATTCGATCATATATACGCCGGCTGTATGGACGGTAACGAGATAAGTAAGAAGATGCTAACGTCCTGCGGCTTGGTACCGCATCCCGAGGGAAACGTGACGGAAAAGCACTACATAACGGGAGAAGACCGCATACAGTACGATTTCGTAAAGTACCGCGAGAATGAGCGGTCGTGAAAACAATGAGGTGAAATTGATGAGATCGGAAAACAGATGGGCGTGGTACATAGGAACTGTAGCGTTTTATCTGATACTTATCCTGTTCGACGGCTTCACAACGTATCTTGTCACCCCCGACTTGAAGTGGGAGGCGAACCCTACGGTGTCGTTTTTCGGCGGCGGCTGGACTTCGCTGATCGTCGTGGGCGTTATCATGGCAGCGCTTTTTGCCGTCTTTGCGTATTTTCCTATGATCTGCTATAAGCGTGAGGCGGTGGAGTGCTGCAAGCTCTCCGAGTTTTTTTCGAAGGTATTCGGCAAATGCCAAAAGAAAAAGAAAATATACAGAATTGTGCCGGTCGGCGTAATAGTTATCGCCGCGGGGATAATCAGCAGGATATACGTTATCACGTCCGCGCTTCTCAGCCTGAACGGTCACGAGCCGTGCCTCTTTTGCGCGCTTGGTATCAAACATAAGATCTGCAACTGCATTACGTTCGAGCTTGGAGACCGCCGCGTCATAATTTCCGTTGTTATGTATGCGATAGTCGGCGCCTTGAGCGTAGCATCATTTCTCATCTGGCTCAAAAGAGAGTACAAGAAGTCGCGTATCTGACGCTGATTGCGAAAGGAGTGAGAGGGTGGCGACAAAAAGAATATCGAACGACGATATCCGCGACGAGATGTCTCGCGCGATAGCGACGCGCTGCGCGTCCGATTTCGCCCGCAAGATCGCCGCGTCGTCCTTTATACGCGCAAGAGCATATCTTTCGTTCTTTTCTCTCGTATCATGCGGCGACACGTCGCTGACGCTCCGCATCGCGACGGTCAATTCAAGAGGACACCTTGTAAAGCTTGACAAGCTGACGGGAGCTGACGTTGCGCTCCTTCTCGAAAAGCCGAAGGCGGCGGAAACGGCGGCGCTACGGGAAAACGGAAAACAGATAGTAATGGCGCTCTCGGCGCCGAAGGGTTATAAAATACAAGAAGCGTTCCGGTATGCCGAGGCGGCGTTCTTCGCGCTGAAGAAGGTCGAGCTTTACGATTTTCTGCTCATTGACCGCGGAGTCATGTATTCGCTGGTCAGAAGCACTCTCGAAGCGCTCGGCGGATAACGATGTTGCTACTTGTAATCATAAAAATAATGTATTATAATATAAAAGATATTGAAGCAAGAAAGGTGGCGTGATGGTATGACATCTTTGATGCGACATCTTAATTTAAAATTCTTTTGCAAAACGCTCGCGGCGGTGCTCTTTGTATGTCTTTTGACGGGAGCGGCGCAGTATTTTGCATCTGCCGCAAACGATCCTACGGGACGCGGCATCGGATATTCCTCCGTTCTCTACGACAATACGAACGGACTTCCGACATCCGATGCGAACGCGGTAGTTCAGACAAAGGACGGTTTTATCTGGGTAGGAAGCTACAGCGGACTTATAAGATATGACGGAAACGAATTCTATCGCTACGATTCCTCGACCGGCGTCTCGAGCGTCGTGTCGCTTTACGAGGACTCGAAAGGGAGACTTTGGGTCGGAACGAACGACAGCGGGGTTTTTGTGCTCGAGAGGGATCGTTTCACCTCTTACGACAGAGCGGAGGGGCTGAAGTCGTCGTCCATTCGCTCGCTGATCGAGGACGAAGCGGGAAATATACTCATCGCGACAACGATGGGTATGGCATACGTCGACACTGACGGCGCGATGCACGCGATAGACGACCCGCAGATAAACCGCGAGTACGTCTGCGAGCTTGTTGCGTGCGGCGGCGGACCGATATACGGCGTTACGAACTCGGGAGCTTTCTTTACGATAGAGGACCTTCGCCTGACCGCGTATTACGACGGCGAGTCGTTCGGCTACGGCAAGCTCTATACGGTCTATCCCGATCCCGCCGATCCCGATATGATATATTTCGGAACGGAAAACTCGACCGTGGTACACGGTTCGCTTTCCGCAAAGATGAAGAACAGCACGGTGGTCTCCATAGAGCCGCAGAAAAACGTGCGTTGTATTCGTCTGATAGACGATAACATTTGGGTCTGCTCCGATACCGGTATCGGATTTATCGAAGACGGCGCGTACGTTGCGCTCACCGATCTTCCGATGAACAATTCTGTCGAGCATATCATGCGCGACTTCGAGGACAATCTTTGGTTCACATCATCCCGTCAGGGACTTTTGAAGATCGTTAAAAACCGCTTCACAGACATATCCGAGCTTGCAGAACTGCCCCCGATGGTCGTCAACTCGACGCGCCTCCGGGAAGGCTCCCTTTACATTGGTACCGACAGCGGACTCGTTATACTGAACGACGAATACGCGACAGTTGAGAACGAGTTGACGAAGACTCTTGAAGGCGTGAGGATAAGATCCGTTCACGAGGACAGCCGCGGCGCGCTTTGGTTCGGAACGAACAGCGACCTCGGACTTCTTCGCTATGATCCTTCATCAGGTGATATGCAATCTTTCAACATCGACTCGGGACTTGCGTCGAACAGAGCGCGCACTATGCGTGAGCTCTCCGACGGCAGGATAGCCGTTGCGACGAACGCGGGCGTCAACGTGATCGAGGACGGCAAGGTAACGGAAACTTATAACGCGTCCTGCGGTATCAGCAATCTCGAGATACTGTGCCTTGAAGAGGGGGCGGACGGAAAGATATACGCGGGAAGCGACGGCGACGGCATTTACGTCATCGGCGACGGCAAAGTTTCCCGTCTCGGCAGAGACGACGGGCTTTCGTCTGAGGTCATCCTCAGAATGAAGCGCGACTCCGTCAAAGAGGACTTCTTCTGGATCATCACGAGCAACTCTCTTGCGTATATGAAAGACGGAAAGATAACGTCGATAAAGAACTTCCCGTATTCTAACAACTTTGATATGTATTTCGACGATTACGGCAGGATATGGGTGCTCAGCAGCAACGGAATATACGTCATAAGACGCGACGAACTGATATCGGACTCCTCGAATATGGTCTACACACAGTACGACACGTCGAGCGGTCTGCCGTGTTCCGCTACTGCGAACTCATACAGCTGTCTTGCCGACGGCATGCTTTATATCGCGGCGTCGACCGGAGTCAGCGCTGTAAATATCAACGATCCCGCCGATTACGACAACGACCTTCGTCTGTCGATACCGTATGTTCTCGCCGACGATGAATACATAGATATCGTTGACGGTACCGCGACGGTACCGGCGAACTGCAAGCGTCTTCGCATCTGCGCTTACGCTTTCAGTTATTCGCTGAACAATCCGAATATGGAATATATGCTCGAGGGATTCGACGACGCGCCGACGGAACTCACAAAGAAGGAAATGTCACCGGTGACTTATACGAACCTTCCCGGCGGAACTTATACGTTCACGCTGTCCGTCATAGATACGATGACGGGCGAGGCGGACCGCACGGCGACTTTAAAGATCGTCAAGGAAAAAGGACTTTTTGAGGAAGTATGGTTCATCATACTCATGATCGCATCAGGCATATTACTGATCGTCGTTATCATAATTCTTTACTTCCGCAAGAAGACGAAAGTCCTTCTCAGAAAGCAGGCGGAGCACAAACAGTTCATCGACGAGATGACGAGCGTTTTCGCAAGCTGCATAGATATGAAGGACTCCTACACGAACGGTCACTCTCACCGCGTCGCAAAGTATACGGCGATGCTTGCAAAGCGTCTCGGCAAGAGCGACGAGGAAGTTGAGGAAATGCACAGGATCGCCCTTCTTCACGATATAGGAAAGATAGGCATCCCCGACAATATCCTGAATAAGCCCGGCCGTCTGACAGACGAAGAGTTCGCGGTGATGAAGAGCCATTCGTCGAGAGGTTACGACATTCTGAAGGAGATAAGCATTGCGCCGGAACTTGCAATCGGCGCGGGATATCACCACGAGCGCCAGGACGGCAAGGGTTATCCCAACGGTATCACGAAGGACGAGATACCAGAGGTCGCACAGATAATCGCGGTCGCTGATACGTTCGACGCGATGTACTCGACAAGACCGTACAGACGCCGTATGCCGCTTGAAGATATTTGCGCAGAGGTCAAACGCTGTTCCGGCACACAGCTCAACGAAAAGGTCGTTGGAGCGCTTCTTGAGCTTATCGACGAGGGCGCGTTTGCGGAAGAAACGCCGAATTGACATTAAAATATTAATTATTATTATAAAAGTATTGAAAATTATGCAGTAATATTGTATAATAATTTAGTGTTGGATTTTTCGACACAACGCACAGCGGCGTATTGCCGTCTTTGCAAAGAATCAATTCAGGACAGCCATTGACCGTCACGTTACGGGTTTGCTTTTATGCGGCGCAATATGCGCATCACGGCCGTCCGGAACACGGAGACAGTATGAAACCACTGCTTGAAAAGTGCGAGAACTACACGACTTCGCGCGATGTTAAGAAAACGGGGCTTTATCCCTATTTCCACGAACTGCAGTCAAGACAGGACACCGAAGTCATAATGGAGGGACGCCGCCGAATAATGCTCGGCTCGAACAACTATCTCGGGCTGACTGTCAACGACGACGTGGTGAACGCGGGTATCGAGGCGCTCGAGAAGCTCGGGAGCGGATGCTCAGGTTCAAGGTTCCTCAACGGTACGCTGAATCTTCACGTTGAACTTGAACGCGAGCTTGCGGACTTTGTCGGCAAGGAAGCGGCGGTCGAGTTTTCGACGGGATTCCAGTCCAACCTCGGTATCATTAGTACGATCTGCGGAAAAAACGATTTCATCTTCTGCGACAGAGAGAACCACGCGAGCATATATGACGCGTGCCGTCTTTCCGGAGCGGAGATAAAAGTTTACCGCCATTCGAACATGGACCTTCTCGAGAAAAAGCTCGCCTCGGTCGACATCGAAGCGGGAAAACTTATCGTCACCGACGGAGTGTTCAGTATGGGCGGCGATATCTGCAAGCTTCCCGAGATCGTTGAACTTGCAAAAAAATACAAAGCGGCTGTTATGGTCGACGATGCGCACGGACTCGGAGTCATCGGAGAGGGAGGCCGCGGTACGGCGAGCCACTTCGGACTCACGGACGAGGTTGATATCATTATGGGTACGTTCTCGAAGTCCCTCGCGAGTATCGGCGGATTTATGGCGTCGAGCGACGTGGTCTGCGAGTACGTCCGTCATAATTCCCGTCCGTTCATTTTCTGCGCGTCCATCCCGCCGGCGTCCTGCGCTACGGCGCTTCAGGCTCTTCGCATAATCAAGGCGAATCCGTCGCTCGTAGATCATCTTGCGGAGCTCTCGGGATATATGAAAAAGGAGCTCAAAGCGCGCGGAGTAAGGATTATGGAATCCCCGACGCCGATAATCCCGCTTTATACCACAGATATGATGACGACTCTCAAGATCGCGAAGACGCTTTACGACCGAGGGGTTTACGTCAATCCGGTGCTTCCTCCCGCAACGTCTCCGAACGAGTGTCTTCTCAGAGTCTCTCTTATGGCGTCTCATACGAAGGAGCTCATCGACGAGGCGGTCGGTATAATCGCTCTCACGATGAAGGAAGCAGGACTTACAGATGAGTGATAAAAGAGTATGCGTCATAAGCGGCGCCTCGAAGGGTATCGGGTTTGAGTGCGCGAAGAAGTTCTGCGCCGAGGGCTTTTCCGTATATTGCCTCAGCCGTACTCCCTGTCCTCTCGGGACGGTGAAGAGCATCGCGTGCGACGTCACGAGTGAGGACGCGGTCCTCTCTTCTCTCAAGGAAGCTTATGACGAAGAGGGAAGGATCGACCTCGTTATCGCAAACGCCGGGTTCGGCGTTTCCGGGTCGGTCGAATTCACGGACGCAAAAGAGGCGAAGGATCAGTTTGAAGTGAACTTTTTCGGGTGCTTCTATCTTGTAAAGAATTCGCTTGCGTATTTAAGAGAGACGAAGGGAAGAGTACTTGCGGTCTCGTCCGCTGCGGCGATCTTTTCGATCCCGTTCCAGTCGTTCTATTCGGCGAGCAAAGCCGCTGTCGCATCCCTTATGTGCGCGACGGCAAACGAGGTAAAGAGCTTCGGTATCGGAGCGGGCTACGTTCAGCTCGGAGACGTTAAGACGTCATTCACCGCGTCCCGCCGCAAGGATCACAAGGGCGACGACGTTTACGGCGGTATGATCGAGCGCAGTGTGGCGGTAATGGAGCGCGACGAGCAGAACGGAATGTCGCCGGAGACTATCGCGAAGAAGATATTCAAGGTCATGACTGCAAGAAAAATGCCGCTCAAGACGACTGTCGGCGCGTCGTACAAACTTCTCGCGTTTCTCGCAAAGATTTTGCCGCTGCCGTTCCAGAACTACGTTATCGGCAAACTGTACATAAAATGACGTCAGCGCACGGTCAATTCCGTGCGCTGTCTTTTGCATTTAGTGTTGAATTATCCTTTTATATATGATAAAATAACTATCGTAAAGCGTTGATTTACCGGAGGTAAAAATGATATACGACAGCGGAAGCGGAAAATATAAGAACTGGATAGTCAAAGAAGAGGTCTGTCCCGAGGAGCACCCCGAGAAAACCGAGTCGATAATGTGTCTCGGAAACGGATATATGTGCCAGAGGGCGGCAAACGAGGACTATTATCACGAGAAATCGAGATTCAATATCGTCGCGGGTACGTTCGACCACATGGAAGGGGACGAAGCGACGGAGCTCGTCAACAACGTCGACGTTACGAATATGACAATAACTGTCGACGGCGAGCGTATGACTCCCGAGACGGGATGCGAGGACTATGACAAGACACTTAACCTCAAGACCGGGCTTCTGTGCCGTTCATACGTCTGGACTTCGAAGAGCGGAAAGCGCGTCACGGCTGAATTTTTGCGCGTGGTATCTTTCGCCGACCGTCATCTTATGGCGTCGAAAGTGACGCTCGTCTCCGACGCCGACGCCGAGATCGAAATATCATCCGGCATCGACGGCGACGTTTATCACGCGGCTCATTTTGAGCCCGTCGGCATCAACGCCGTGTCGGGAGTTCTCAATATCACCGCCCGCACGAAGGAGTCGGGGATCCTTTTCTCGACAATGACTTATCATCGCTTCGAGCTCGACGGATGCGAGGTTGACGCGTCTCCCGCGGTAGTCAGCGAATCGGAGCTTACGATAAAGCACGAGGCGGCGTTTTCCCTTAAAGCGGGGATGAAGCTTTGCGTAACGAAGATATCTAACGTATTTACAAACCGCGACAAATCCCGCGACGGATGCGATATGGCAACCCTCCGCGCTGACGCTAAAGCGCACATGGACAGCGCGAAGCGCCTCTCGTTCGAGAAGATCGCCGATGCGTCTGCGCGCGAGTGGGACGAGCGGATCTGGAGCAAAAGAGATATCAAGATCAAGAGCAATAACGATTTCGACCAGCTCGCGATACGCTTTGCGATCTACCATCTCACGATTATGGCGCCTGTCTTCGACAACAGAATGAATATCGGCGCGAAGGGGCTTTCGGGCGCGGGATACCGCGGACACACTTTCTGGGACACGGAGATATTCATGCTTCCGTATTTCATCTTCACCGCTCCCGAGGAAGCAAAGAGTCTTATCGAGTACAGATACAATTCCCTTGACGCGGCAAGACGTCACGCGGCGGAGCGCGGATTTGACGGCGCGATGTTCCCGTGGGAGGCGGCATGGATCACAGACGGCGAGACGACGCCTCCGCAGTACCTGACCGGGCAGATAGAGTATCACATAACCGCCGACGTCGCGGTAGGCGTGTATTCGTACTACATCGTGACCGGAGACGAGGAGTTTATGAAGAGGTGCGGCTATGAGCTGCTCTTCGAGACTGCGAAATTCTGGGCGTCGATAGTGGAATACAACGAGGCGTCTGACAGATACGAGATCAAGTGCGTTATCGGTCCCGATGAATACAAGGAAAAGGTCGACAACAACGCCTACACGAACTATCTTGCGCAGTATAATCTGCAGCTTGCGATAAAATACGCCGATCATCTGAAACGCGACCTTCCCGAGCTTTACGCCGCGCTTGACGAAAAGTGCGGTCTTACGGCGGCGCTTGAGGAATTCGCAAAAAAGGTCGACAAGATATATCTGCCGCGCGAGAACGAAGACGGTCTTGTTCCGCAGGACGACACATACCTTACGCTCAAGGATATCACCCCTCTTATCCCGGAAGGCAAGACTCTGTCCGACGACCCGCGTGAAGAAGGTCCTGACGCATTCCTGCGGGTATACCGCGTTCACGGCCGACCTGACGGACCGGCTGCGCTATGGGGAAGAAAACCTGCTCGCCGTAAGGCTCGACAGCCGCGAGAGCCTGAATATCCCGCCCTTCGGCCACGTGATCGACTATATGACTTACGGCGGCCTGTACCGCGAGGTCTTTCTGGAAGTGATGGAGCGGACGCATCTCGCCGACGTATTCCTGCGCACGGAAGGCGATCTGCAGACGCCCGTCCTCGTGACCCGGCTGGAGATCGAAGCCCCGGACGGCCTGGCTTTCCGCGTCCGGCAGCAGGTGCTGGAGGGGAAGACCGCGCGGTTTTCCTGCGAGGGTCAGCCCGGGACGCCGGTCTTCGAGCTGCGCCTGGCGGTCCCCGGAATCGAACTGTGGAGCCCGGACAATCCGAAGCTTTACACGGTGCGGACGGAGTTGATCGACGCCGCGTCCGGAGAAGCCTTCGACAGCATCGACGTCCGCTTCGGCTTCCGTTTCGCCCGCTTCCGCGCGGACGGATTCTATCTCAACGGAGAGAAAGTGAAGATCGTCGGCCTCAACCGCCACCAGAGCTATCCCTACGTCGGCTACGCGATGCCGGCGTCTTTGCAGGCCTTCGACGCCCGCGTCCTGAAAGAGGAACTCGGGCTGAACGCGGTCCGCACCTCGCACTACCCACAGTCGCACGCGTTTCTCGACGCCTGCGACGCCCTGGGGCTGCTGGTGTTCACGGAGATCCCGGGCTGGCAGCACATCGGCGACGCAGCCTGGCAGGAGCAGGCCGTGCGCAACACGGAGGAAATGGTCGTCCAGTACCGCAATCACCCCTCCGTCATCCTCTGGGGCGTGCGCATCAACGAATCGCAGGACAACGACGCCCTGTACGAAAGGACCAACGAAACCGCCCGCAGGCTCGACCCGTCCCGGCAGACCGGCGGGGTCCGCTATCTCAAGAAGAGCCATCTGCTCGAAGACGTCTACACGTACAACGATTTTCTGCACAGCGGCAGCAACCCCGGCTGTGAACCGAAGAAGAACGTCACGAGCGACATGGCCAAGGGATACCTCGTCAGCGAATACGGCGGGCACATGTACCCTGTCAAAGCCTACGACGATGAGGAACAGCGCACAAGCCATCTGCTGCGCCACGCAAAGGTCCTGAACGACGTCGCGGGGGAAGACGACGTCGCCGGCAGTTTCGGCTGGTGCATGGCCGATTACAACACGCACAGGGATTTCGGCAGCGGCGACCGCATCTGCTATCACGGCGTGACGGACATGTTCCGCAACCCGAAGCCCGCGGCGTCCGTCTACGCGGCCATGGGGGACAATATCGTTCTCGAAGTCTCCTCCTCGATGGACATCGGCGAACACCCGGCGTCGAACCGCGGCAGCGTCTGGATCGTCAGCAACGCGGACAGCGTGCGCATGTACAAGAACGGCCGGCTGCTGAAGGAATCCTTTCCGTCGGATTCTCCCTTTAAGCACCTGGCCCACGGTCCCGTGCCGGTCGACGATTTTATCGGAAAAGCCCTCGAAGAAGACGAGGGCTTCCGCCCGGAAAAGGCGGAAGCCGCGAAAAAGATCCTGAATTATGCGGCGCGCTTCGGCCAGGACCACCTGCCGCCGGCAATTCTCGCGCAGGCCGCGAAATGCGTCCTCCGCTACGGGATGAAGCCTGGCGACGCAGTGATCCTCTACAACAAATATATCGGCGACTGGGGCGGCGCCGCCACGGAATACCGCTTCGACGCGGTGAAAAACGGGCAGGTCGTAAAGTCCGTCGTCAAGGCGCCCGCGGGAAATGTAAGCCTCGACGTAAAAATCAGCAGCACGGAGCTGATCGAACGCGCCACTTACGATGCTGTGTCCATCCGCATCCGCGCGGTCGACGAACACGGCAACGTGCTCCCGTTCTTCAACGAACCGCTGTTTTTCGAAACGGCGGGGCCTGTCGCGCTGATCGGCCCGTCCGTCGTCTCTCTGAAAGGCGGCATGGGCGGCACCTACGTAAAAACGCTTCCCGGTAAAACCGGAGAAGCGTCTCTTACGATCCATTCCCTGCAGACCGAGCCCGTCACGGTCCGCTTCACAGTAAAGTGACAATGGGGACGGTTCCGTTTGACAACATTGTCAAACGGAACCGTCCCCAGCGACACGTTATGTTGGAACATGACAAAGGATCTCGCATGTTCCTCTCCAAACTCATACACCTTCATCCTGCCGCCTCCTTGTTGTTAGCATTGGCTAACCGTCGGGTAAAAAAAGAAAGCCTCCGCGTGCCGGCTTCCCGCACAGCCGGGCTTTAGTTAGCCGTCTCTAACCAATTTCTAATTATATCCTCCATGCGGAAGAATTGCAAGAGCAGGGGAAGCGCCCTACCTTTCGACCGTTCCTCTGTAATTGCTGATGCCGCCGATGCTTTTTGCCGTATAGCCCATCTTCTTCAGGATCCCGGCCGCCCTTCTGCTCCGCGTCCCGCGAAGGCAATAGAGATACAGCGGCTTGTCCTTGGGCAGCGCCGTATGCGCGATATCGGAAAGCGGTTCGTTGACCGCCCCAGAAATATGGCCGCGTTGAAACTCATCTGCCTCCCGGACGTCGACCAGAAGCGCTCCCGGAGCAGTTTTGTATTCTTCGATCCCTTTATTGATGTCGCCAAATAAGATCATATGCTTAAACCTTTGCAGTCGTACGAACTAATATTTGTTATTCATTACCGGCAGCAGCAATCTCCAGGTAACTGATCCTTGCACTCGGCTTCTCTCCGGAATCACCATAGAACCGTCCCTTATACGATCGCACGCCTCTTTCTCACTCACAGGCAACGATCTTGCGAATGCTCTCCCAATCGGCGCATCTTTGATAGTTTCCATTCGGAAAAGCACAGTCTCTGTTCCATGGTCTGTCAAACACCAGAACCTTCAGTTCCGGCAGATGTTCGAAAAAGCGGAACGCCTTCGGAGAATCCTCGACTGCGTAATCAAACTTCATCCTGTAATAGTCTTCCAGTTCAAGAGTGCTGTTGCTGTTTTTGATAAAGAAATCCCGTCCATATTTGTTGAGACAGTACAGTCTGGCGTTCTGAAGTCCATGCTCATCCAACCATATACGGGATGGCTCATAAACACTTGACGGGCGGCCGGTAATGATCGAAACCTCGTGCCCGCGGGAGATCCATTCGTTTATGGTCTTTGCAGCTCCCGGCGTCGCATCATACGACAACAGTATTTCCGGCTCGTGCGCCTG